>JAFRXG010000002.1:0-2482 GCA_017441565.1 Bacteroidales bacterium
ACGGGTTTGATGATGGTAGTTGCCCTGACACTGACAATCAGTGCCTGCGGTGGCGGTGACGATGCTCCTACGTCGACTGACAATCCTGCCAACAACGGAGGTAATGGCAGCGGCGGAAATGGCGGCGGCGGTGCCACCGGAGCGTTCCAGGGCGCCAAGCGTGTGTTTGGCAATAACTTGGTAAAGGCTTTTGGCCGTGAGGGTTACGACCGTTATACGGTGGGGTACGACGCCAATGGCTTCGTGACGAAGATTCATCGCGACCGCTACAGCACGGGAACGACGGTTGACAGGACGGAAGAATGGCAGTTTACCTACAGCAATGGATCAGTTACATGTGCCCAATACAGGGATGGTTCGTTAAGGGGTAACTATGTGGTGAATATTGGTGCCAACGGTTTCGCCAGCAGTAGTGTACGTCCTGATGGCAGCATTACAGCAGAGTATGACGCTGAGGGACATATTATCAAGCAAACTTACACAGAGACTGGCCGTGCTTCTGAATCTATCATTTGGAATTGGCAGAATGGCGACATCGTATCTGGTGGCTGGCAGAACGAGAGCGTTTCGGTTGCCTATACAAGCCCTGCTTATCCTAACGCCATTGCCAATGTAGCCGGCTATATCGAGTTCGACCACTCGATGGGCTTCGACATGGATGACGATGTGTCGTTCGTGACTGGTCTAATGGGCTATGGTCCGAAGCACCTCCCTATGGCATGGAGCGACAGAAACACTTCTGCCACCAACACTTGGACACTGGATGGTATGGGCCGTGCCACCAAGGTGGTTGTCACCACCAACAACAGCTCTACGTACACCCACTACTGGGAGTTCTAACCCACTAAACACTTGATGCTTATGAAGAAATTATTCACTTACCTGCTGATGCTGGCCGCTTTGGTGGTTGGCATCACGGGGTTTGTGGCTTGTGGCGGTGGAGATGGCGGCGGCAGCAGCACTTCGGCAGGCGGAGACGACAGCACTCCCACTGGAGGACAGGAAGATGGCAATGAGGCGCTTTACGGCACGTGGTTCGGCATCAGTGGCAGCAGTATCATCAGCAAACTGGTGTTTGCCCCAGGCAATAACGGCTACATCAAGATGAACAGCACTACCCAGCCCTATGCCCACAACGGATTGTTCACCTACCAGTTTGACAGGCAGACGGGCACCATAGCCATGAACTTCAAGGACACGGGTTCCAGTGCAGCCTATCGCATCCAATCTCTGGAGAGCGAGAAAATGACGCTCATCAACGACTATGACATGACGTACAGCATGACGCTCAGCAGCTATAGCACGGAGATTCCGACAGAGTATGACAACAATCCCACGAGCAACGTGGAGAAGACAAACGGAGTCTATATCACCATGCCTAAAACCAATTCCAGGTACACGACTCGTACGATTTTCCATTACTACAAAAAGACGTTGGACAACGGAGCCATTGACCTCTACAAGGACCAGGCCTGTCAGAAACTGGTGGGCAGGGCCTCGACGAACACCTACGACACATGGGGCGACTACTCTGTGGGCTCCTATCAGTACATCGTCAAGACCACTACCGACAATGCCTGGGTCTACTATTTTTTCGATTAAAAGATAAGTGAAGTAAACGAGTAACGTTTTTTTTTGTGCTGAAAGCACCCCAACACCCACCTGACACCCGCCTCTGTGGGGTGTTGGGGTTTAGAAATAGGTCTCGACGGCGAAACGGAATTGGGGGACGACAGGATGGTTTTGTCAAGGAAATTGGTAGAAAATTAACATTTGAAAGGAGTTCGAAAGGAGGAAAATAGGGGCTCTTTTTGATGGAAATATAGACTCGCGGCTGACGAAGTGCCGCTTCGTGGGGTGCGAGATAGGGACTCGTCGGGCACGAGGCGGCACTTCGTTGGCGACGAAACGGCACTTTGATTGGAGGGAGGATATGGAAAAAGTGTTCGAAATGAGAGGCGGATTAGTCTGGAGGTCGGAATTTTGGGCGACGGAGAAAGGGGGAGGAAAGGAGGGTGGATAGGCAGGACGACAAAACCGCCTGAAACACAGTCAGTTAGAAAAAGGGGTGAAATTTGGGCGATTTTCGGGCAAAATCGGGCTCCGGACGGGAGAAAGGGAAAAATAAAGAGGTGATTGTCGGGTTTTATTCGAAATTTTAACACTTGAGAAATAAAAATATCTTCTCATTTTCTTCGCTAAATTGAAATTTTGCACTACCTTTGCACCCTAAATAATATAAGGTGTAGAAATATAATAAATAAGGTATAAGAATATGGAAAAGATTATATTGACAGGAGACCGTCCTACGGGCAAGTTGCACTTGGGACATTTCATCGGTTCTTTGCGTCGTCGCGTGGAGTTGCAGAATCAGGGCGACTACGACAAGATGTTTGTGTTTATGGCCGATGTGCAGGCATTGACAGATAATGCCGACAACCCTGAGAAGATTCGTCAGAACATCATCGAGGTGGCTCTCGAC
>JAFRXG010000008.1:0-2890 GCA_017441565.1 Bacteroidales bacterium
AACTAGAGCCAACTCTTTTTACTGCTTTTTGACAAGAACTGCGGCTTTTTGCCTTCCTCCTTGCCGGGGTTGTGGCCACCACATGCCCCCGCAGGAATTGAGAATGTGCGACCGCACATTCTCAATTCTCAAATCTCAATTACTCGAGTATGAGTTTCTGGGTGCTGGAGCCCTGGGGGGTGGCGAGGGTGACGAAGTAGGTGCCGGCGGGCAGGGCGGAGGCGTCCACCAGCTGACGGGCAGAGAGGAGGGGGACGGTGAGCAGCACACGGCCGGCCATGTCGGTGACGGTCACCGTGCTGCCGATGCCCGGGGTTCCGGCCTCTTCGGCCAGCTCCACGGTGAAGATGCCGCGGGCGGGGTTGGGGTGTATCCTAATGCCGACGGCCTCTTCTTTGTTGACTAAAGATAAAAACGACATACTGCCTTCTGCATCCGAAGAGGTTCCTTCTGAGTAGCCTTGCATCTGTTGCTCGGCATGTTCGGAAGCGTTGTCCATTGGGGAGTCAAGCATGCGCGCTACGTATTCTCTGCTACCACAATTGTCGCATGGGGTTATGATGGCGGCAAAGTCAGCCCCTCTCTCCACGGTGAAGCCATCCTTCAGTGTAATGGACTCTTGTGCCCTGTAGGCGGACTCCTCGCCAGTAGGAATCGTCCTCCATGATGATGGGGAGTCGGTTGAAGCACTTGTCAGGTTGGTCACCGTCACAGGAAGCATATCCCATGGATGATGTGCCCCACTTGTTATTTCATTTTGGTGCAGAGTATAATAATCATCCAAGTACACGTCCCTGTCACAAAGCAATATATCACTTCCAGGATGAACTTTTATTAATATTCTATGATAATTTGAGTATAGATGGTTTGCTCCATTGAAATAAGGGTTTAGATTACTGATAAGATATGACCCATTACCTTCCCCCCTGGAACCCCAGTTAAAATTAAAAAAGATGTCATCGCCATATCCGTCGCAGACAAAAGCGTGACCATCAGTCCCGCTTGCGCTATAAAGTACAGGTCGTCCTGCGTCTATTTCCTGCCGTATCAGCTCCATCCATTGATTGTCGTCCATACCTGTTTTTTCCTTATATTCGGCATCGCTGCTGTAGCCATATTGGTTCACCAGTGCGATTCTTACACTGTCGAACTTCGCCCCAGACCCATTACAACCATAAGTCATGCTTACATTAACCCCGCAATCATGCAATAGGTGGGAAATGGCATTCCTATTTTGAACAAAGGTTGTAGAGGTGTCGTCCAAAACGTCTGGCATGTTGCACCAATCAAACTTTAAATCCCATTTGGTGGACACTGGGTACTTCCAATAGTTCATCACTTGCCCCATAGCTACCGCAACACAACCAGCCACGCAGTGGTCGCAAATATTTCCTTGTGGCATAGAATACTCATATCCGACACACGAACCATTATTACACCCTTTTTGAGCCCACCTAGTACTCATTAGAGGCCCTATGGAGTTACTGTTTCGCCTTACAAGGTTGATGCCATTTATTAGGCTATCCCACACACCTTGGTGGCACAGTCTAATCGTGTCGTTGCTAAAACAGAAAGATATCTGCCAAATATAGCCGTCAAGGAAGCTGCGCAGGTTGTCTGGAAGGTCGTCATAACGGTCCAACAAAGGCCTATTGCAAGTTTTGTATTTGGCCAGTATAGGGTAACAGGCCTTGCTGCCTGAGAGTAACAATGAGACGCTGTCCGTCGTGATCTCATATAGGATGGTGTTTCCTGCATTGTCGTTCTTTTCTGTAAGTACCATACCTCGTATGTTGCGGTCTGTACGGACATTTGAACCTGTCAGTCTGGTGAGCGCAACATTGACTGCCTCATCTCGCGTCACCTGCTGATTCTGCTGGGCATGGAGGTATATGTTGGTACCCATAGCCATTACTAAGGCTAGTGTTGTTATCCTTTTCATAATGTCAATTGTTTGGTATGGTGTCCATATTGATTAAGTGAAAATCCAGACCTATTTTAGTACAGGAGTTACCCGACAGATAAGATATGTCTACGCATTCCACTTTTATGGTAACATACCATTTCTTCTGTAGATAGCTGTCGAAGTCTTGGACAAATTCAGGATGGTCTTGCAAGTATGTTTTGCTCCATTTTATTTTGATGTGTTGGGTGTACCCATGATGGTCTTCATTAGGAACCAGCATAATATATCCTGCTTCCGGTGTCCAATTTTCATGTAGTGGTGACGAACTGTAATCTGCCTCAAAGATGGGCTCTTCGGGACCATGGTAGTATACCCAGCCCCATACCTTCAATGTGTCTCCGTCATGGGACAGTTTGGTGGAGTCATGGTCATCAAAGTAGTCCCTCAATCCCACTGGAGAGTTGTAGTCCGTTCTGGAAATACAATAGCTTTCCGGTGCCCAAGGGCAGCATATCGGCGTGATTTGGTCTTTCTTTTTGCAACCGCTGAACACCATCAGCGACAGGATGGCTATGGCCATGGCTGTAAGGGTGTGGTTTCGTGTCTTCATTTTTCTTGCGTTTTTAATTGGTCAATCTGTTTCTGTAGTTCGATGATGTACAGGGTCAGTTCTTCTACTTTCTGCATCAGCACCTTGTTCATCTCGCCGAGCGAAAGGCCTTCTTCTTCCACTTCTGCGGCGGAGGGCACGTCGGGCAGGTGGCCGTTGTCTCGGATGTATTGTTCCGTCTCCTCCAACGTCATCAGCCTGTAGGTGTCGCCAAACACGTAGTCGGGCCAGCCTGTCAGCGTCACCTTCACCTCCTTGGCCCAAAGAAGGCCGTCGGCTGCGAGCTTCAGGTTGACGTGCGACCGCACCTGGTTGTCCGTGAGGGTCTGGCTGCCGGTGCCGTCCGAGGGCAGGTTGGCAAACAGTATGTCGCC
>JAFRXG010000087.1:0-3049 GCA_017441565.1 Bacteroidales bacterium
CCTCTTCTTGGGGGATTATGTTATTCTCTTCTGACATATAGGATAGTTATAGTAAGGTTAGCAAGCCCCTACAGGCTCTTCTTAAAACATCTTCTTCTTTTGTGCTGGTGGCGCTCCAGATACTGCCATTGGCTCTGCACCTTGTCGTTGGTCTCCATCTCCACATTGGTCTCGCCCCACTTGAAGCCGAACTTCTGATACCAGGGAATGAGGTCGTAGAAGAGCAGGGCGTTGACTCCCTTCTGCTGATACTCGGGCAGCACGCCGACGAGCATCAGGTCCAGGCAGTCGGCCTTGTGGAACTTGAGGGCGCGCAGACAGTGCCACCAGCCGAAGGGGAACAGTCTGCCGTTGCGGCACTTCTGCAGGGCACGGGTCATGGAGGTGATGCTGATGCCGATGGCGATGACATCATGGTCGGGGGTGTTCCAGTCCTCAATGAGGCAGATCATGTCCATGTCGAGCATGGGGAAATACATCTCCAGATACTCGTCAATCTGCCGCTCGGTCATCTGCGAATAGCCGTAGAGATTGCTGAACGACTTGTTGACCACGTCGAGCACCTTGCGGCCGTACTGCTCCTTGCCGAACACCTGACTACGCTTGGGGTGTATGGGGTGCAGGTTGTAGCGTTTCATCACCAGTTCGGCCACCTTCTTGTATTTCTCGGGCAACTGACCGTTGGGCGGCACCAGCAACTTGTATTCCACGTAGTCGTTGTCCTTCTCCCAACCGCCCATCTGCTCAATATGCTGCGGATAGTACGGATAGTTGTAGATGGTGGCCATCGTGCCCAGTTGGTCGAAGCCTTCTATCAGCATGCCCTCCGGGTCCATGTCGGTGAATCCCAACGGACCGACAATCTCCGTCATGCCTTTCTCGCGCCCCCACTGACCGGCGGCATCAAACAGGGCTCGCGACACGTCGGTATCGTCGATGAAATCGACCCATCCGAAGCGCACGCTCTTGCGCTGCCAGCGGTCGTTGGCACGATGGTTGATGATAGCGGCTATGCGTCCCACCACCTTGCCGTCGCGATAGGCCAGGAAATATTCGGCCTCGCAGAACTCAAAGGCGGCGTTCTTGTCCTTGCGCAGCGTGTGCATCTCGTCAGTAAACAGGTTGGGTGCATCGTAGGCATTGCCCTTATACAAGTCGTAGTGGAACTGTATGAAGGTTTTCAGCTCCCGCTTGGTGGTTACTTTCCTAATTTCTACTAATGGCATGATGAGTGCTTTGTTTAATCATGCAAAGATAGCTAAAAACCCCGACATGCCCAAAATCTTTAACTAATTTTACGGCAAATAAACAAGCTGTGCGTACCGTCGGCCCGCGTGGTGGCGAAAAGATAGGTGTCGCCGCCGTCCTTCATTTTCAGTTTTTTGCGCAACTGGTCGGCCGTCAGCGGGAAGTTGCGCACGGCAATATTGGCCGATTCCAACGGGAGTGAAATATTTTGTGAAATATTTGTCAACACATGCTTCAGCTTTTTCTGGTTTACCGGTGAAATGGCCAAAATCTGAAAGCGGCGACCAGGAAAATCACCGATTTCATCGGCACTCAGAAAGAGGTGGGAGTTGGGGGCTACCTGCTGCACGGCAAACTGCTGCTCCAGCTCGACAAAGCAGCCCGCCTTCATCACGGAGGCGTTAGGCTCGTAGAGATACAGGGGCTCCGCAACTGTTCCCACGGTTGGAACGGATGGCTTCCTTGGGGTACGCGGCCAGCTCTCACGGTGGTAACAATCCGTTCCCACGGTGGGAACAACCTGAAACACCTTGTCATTGTTGACGCAACACACGCGAAGCGGACCCGCCGGCTCGCTGCCAAGCACCAGCACCAACTCTTTGCACTCGTTGTTGACACTGATGATGTGGACTTCGTGGGTGATGGGCGATGGGGCTTGGGGCACGACGGCATGCTCTATGTCTTCCAGGGCTTTGCGCCAGTCGAGCATGGGCGACAGTTTCAGGATGACCCGCCGGGCCTTTTGTAGCAGTAGCGGCAGTAGCTCCAACACGTTGGGCGTACAGTCTCTGATATCGTAGGTGCGCCCACCATGCTCGTTGCGGCGGGCGGGGTCGAGGTAGATGACGGTGGCCGTGCCCTCCATCGCTGACAGATAGTCTGCGGCAGAACCGCAGACCACAGTACATGGCTGCCCCAACAGCCCGAAATTGTGGTCGGCAATTAAGCAGAGGTCGTCATTTTGTTCTACATAGACGCGCTGGCGGAAACCCTGCGACATAAAGTAGAAGTCGACACCCAAACCGCCCGTCAGGTCAATGAAGACATCACCCTCACCAGCAAGTCTGGCCTTGTAGCGTGCCGTCTGTTCCGAGGAGCACTGTTCCATATTCAGGTGGGGCGGATAGACCACGCCATCGACTGCCGCCCACGTAGGCAATTTGCCTTTGGCCGTCTGCCGCCCGGCTATCTGCTGCAAGGCCATCGCCAGGTCTACACCCTCCTCCTTGCTACCCTGTAGTGCCAGCCGTCGCACATCCTCATTGGCATGCCGACGGACAAAGTCCCATGTCTGCTCATTGATTAACATGCCGCAAAAATACACAATAATGCTAACATACGGAAGCCTTTTTGGAGAAATGTCACAAAAAAGAGGTTAAAATAGTGGGATAGGAGACGACTTTTTACGCAATTTTTCACTACCTTTGCCAATGAATTGTAAGCAAAGGATATGAAGCATCATTTTATTTGTATATATGTATTGGGGCTTGTCGCTTCCATCATCACCCTGATGACGGGCTGTACAGGACGTGTCGAAACAAAGCAAGAGAAGCAACCGACGGATACCATCTACACCCAGGAGGCGGCGATGGCCGTGTATGGCTACCAGCCGGAGCGGGCGTTGCAGATTATCGACTCGGCGGTCATCGTGGGGAATCTGAGCGAGGTGCGGGGCGATGTGAACCGTGCCAGGATTTATAGCCAGTCACAGATGATGAATCAGCTCGACTCGCTGCTTGGAGGTCCCAAAGGTGTGCGCTTAGACACGGCGCGAGCCATTGCCGAGCGGCTGTTGCTGCAC
>JAFRXG010000088.1:0-7189 GCA_017441565.1 Bacteroidales bacterium
AGCATCGAAGATGCTGAATTTCAATAACCCCACACAAGGAACGCAGTGTGGGGTCAACGAAAACCCTACTACTCAGCGTCCCGGAGGGACGCGACAATGGGAAAGATTGGAAAAAATCAGTCATACTTTATACTAGAGCGATTTTTTTATGAGAGTGCCTAATTTCAAATATTATTTGTGTATTTGCAAAAAAGTATAAGTGTGAAAGTTATAATCTATAAGATTGTATTACAGTGGATTAAATAGTCATAGTTATGAAGAATATAGGAAAGATAATAGTTCTTGTAGTATTGCTGGCAGTGACGAGTTCAGCAGCGGCGCAGCGGCCAGTGATTCCAGTGGGGTCGCCCGGGTATCTGTTTATGCCGCCGCGAAGGTGTTTTTTGTCTGCTCTTGGAGGGGGGATGCAATAATTATGTGTTTTCCTCGTTATATTGGGCAACGGTATTCAGCCGGTGGTATTAATTATTAATTGTTTGCATTATGAAAAAGATAACTTTTTTGCTAGTTGTAGCCTGTCTGTTGGGGGCTTGTAACAATTCTATCAACCAGCAAGAACAGGACCAGAAGCGCGGCTCGTCGGGCAAGACGTTGGAGATGCTGGTTGTGGCAAATCCTGATGTCTATTATGGCGAAACGAAGGCCTTGGTGGACTCTTTGTTTGGGCGGCCTCAGGAATGCCTCCCACAGAGGGAGAGCATGTTCTCAATAGTCAACATACCCATGTCGTCGTATAAAAACACTGATATGTTTCGCACCCATCGCAACATCATTATTCTTGATGTTGACACGGCCAATCCGGACAAGGTGTATATGCATATTGACGACTATGCCGCACCGCAGGCAGTATTTGACTTTGCAGTGAAGAATGCCACTTCACTACAGGAGAATCTCCTCAAGTATGAGGAGGTCATCTTAAGGGAGTTTTACGCTGCCGAGCATCGTAGGATGTTCAAGATTTTTAATGGGATGAAGGCATACGACATCAATAAGACACTGGAGTCGAAATTCGGTTTCTCGCTGACATTCCCGGAGGAATACCATATTGCGAAGACAGCAGAGGACTTCGCCTGGGTGCGTAAGGAGACCAAGGACTTTGGCATAGGAGTGCTGATTGATGTGCTGCCTTACGATAGCAAGGCTGTCTTTGACGAGCAACATATTCTTGACCGGCTGGACACCATCATGAAGCGTCAGGTGCCGGGGAGCGCTCCGGACAGCTATATGGGCATCGAGCGCCGTCGTGATGAGCAGGGGGAGTACTTGCTGCCCATCGTCACCCGCCAGGTTGAATTCGACAGCTGCCCATATGCTACTGAGACTAGGGGCTGTTGGCGTACCTATGGCGACTTTATGGGAGGCCCGTTCGTCACTTATACTGTGTTGTCTCCTTCGGAGAAGAGGGTGGTGATGCTGACGGGATATGTGTTCTGCCCACGTAACAAGCCTACGTCGAAACGCGACTTGCTGATGCAGGTTGAGAGCATTTGCAGAACGTTGAAATTCTAATATCTCGATAATAACACTACGGATTGGCACTATGCCTAAATACTTTTTCTACCTACTCTTCCTCTCACTCTTTATCACCCCTTTGGAGGCGCAGAATTTCCTTGCCCGCAGCGAAGTGGGGCTTTCGTTAGGCGGGATGAACTATCTGGGTGACTTGAACGACCAAAGTATGTTCGGCAAGGTGAGCCTGGCGGGAGGCCTTGCGATGCGATATAATTTCGACTCGCGTTGGGCGGTAGTGCTGGGCGGCGTGTACGGGCATATAGAAGGGGGCAATCCAGATGTGGACTTCCGACGCAATCTCAGCTTCAGGTCGCCGGTCCTGGAGGGGAGCCTTCGTGCCGAGTTTAACTTCCGCCCCTATGGGTTGGTGGCATCCAGTCAGAAACGCTCCACCCCATACATCTTTTGCGGGATAGGCCTTTTCAAGTTTAATCCCCGCGCGATGGTGACAGACCCTGAGACAGGACAAGTGGAATGGTATGACCTCCAACCTCTTTGTACAGAGGGTCAAGGGTCGGCACAGTACCCTGAAAGGCACAAATACCAGCTGCTCACAGTCAGTATGCCCTTTGGCGTGGGCTATCGATGGAGGCTCTCGCCGAGCACACATCTCACGGTGGAATACGGTTGGCGCAAGACCTGGACAGACTATTTGGACGATGTCAGCACCACCTATGTGGGCGCAGAGTTGCTGAACGGCACGGGAGGCAGTTCGATGGCCGCTGTATTGGCAGACAGAAGCACAGAAGTGGTGCCAGGATATGTCAACGCAGTGGGGGTGAAACGTGGCGATGACGCGCTCTGCGACTGGTACTCGTATTTTAGCGTCTCGATGACCTTTTCGGCCGAAGTGCTTTTCGGGTGGCTGAGGGGCAAAGTGTGCGAGCAATAGCAAAACAGCAACAATATACAGCCTTATGAAACTAGAAGACATAGACAAATCGCGAGTGCCGCAACATGTGGCCATCATCATGGACGGGAACGGCCGCTGGGCCCAACGGCAGGCACACCAACGTATCTTTGGCCATCAGAACGCCATGACGGCGGTCCGTCAGGCCGTGGAAGCCGCTGTGGCTTGTGGTGTCAAGTACCTTACACTATACACGTTCAGTACCGAGAATTGGAATCGGCCGCAGGAGGAGATTGACGGCTTGATGGAGCTGCTTATCAAGGCAGTGAGAGACGAGACCAAAACGCTGATGGACAACAATGTGAAGCTGGAGACCATCGGCGACATAGGGCGGATACCGGAGAAGTCGCGTAAGAAGTTGATGGAATGTGTACAGGAGACTTCGGGCAACACGGCCATGACTTTGGTGCTGGCGTTGAGCTACAGCTCGCGCTGGGAGGTGGCCCAGGCTCTTCGCCTCATTTGTAAAGAAGCTGCGGCCGGAACCCTCAAGGCAGAGGATGTTGCGGAGGACACGTTGCGCAACTATCTTGCTACCAAGGATTACCCCGACCCCGACCTGCTTATCCGCACCGGTGGGGAGCTCCGCATCAGCAACTTCCTCCTATGGCAGATGGCATACACCGAGCTGTATTTCAGCGACCAGTTATGGCCCGACTTCCGCCACGAGGATTTCTACACCGCGGTCTACGACTTTCAAAACCGTCAGCGCCGTTTTGGCAAAACGGGCGACCAGGTGGCAAAGTAAACTCGTTGGATGTTGGCATGTTAATGTAGTTATGTGCTAGTGTGGGAATGGGTGGTTGTCTCACTTGCCCGATAGCGCAACAATGAATTTACGCAATTTTTTTTGTGGTATATATAATAAAAAGCACAAAGTGGAGTTATTAATAATCTAATTGCTTAAGTCGTATTGGCTTTTTGCTGTTTATTATTATGCTAAAAAGATTAGTGCTAAGATACCTAATGAAAAAAATACTGTTTATCCTGCCTATGATGTTGATGCTTTGTCTGGCATCGACGAGTACGGCCCAGGTGGTAGTGGGCAACCAGGAATATGATCTCGATTACCTCACCCCCAAGATTTATGAGATTGGAGGTGTCACCTTTAAAGGTGCAGAGAACTACGATACCCGTATGATTTTGTTGATAGCGGGGCTTCAGGTGGGTGACCAGATACGTGTGCCTGGCGACAAGCTGTCTACAGCGGTTGACCGCCTTTGGAAGCAAGGGCTGTTTGAGGACGTGCAGATATATGTGACCCGCATACAGGACAACAAGATTTTCTTCGAGATAGAGCTTCGCAGCCGTCCCAAGCTGTCCCGATTCAGCCTGAAAGGGGTGAAGAAGGGCGACGACACCAAGCTGCGTGAAGAGATGAAGATTGCCGTAGGCGACGTGGTCACCGACAACCTCCTCACCAATGCCAAGAACCGTATCCGTGCCTTCTATCTCGAAAAGGGTTATACCAATGTCGCGGTGACCACCAATGTCGAGGAAGACACCGTGCTTGACAAGAAAGACGGGCGTGTGCTGGTCGACTTTATCGTGAAGCCGGGGAAAAAGGTGAAGATAGATTCGATAGTCTTTGTGGGCAATGACAGCATCAGCAGCAACAAGCTGATGCGCAAGATGAAGAACACCCATGATGTCAATTATCTGAAGAAACTCTATTTCTGGACACCGGGATTCTGGAAGAGCTCCAAGTATCAGGAGTCGAAGTTCAACGAAGACTTGGAGAGCATCATCACTTACTACAACGAAAACGGTTACCGCGACGCCCGCATCCTGTCGGACACAGTATATCTTGTCAAATCCAACAAGGATGAGAAACGCGACTACCTGCGTGCCAATATCAAACTTTTTGAGGGGCACAAATACTATTTCCGCAATATCACTTTCACAGGTAATACTATTTATCCCTCCGAGCTGCTTTCCAAACATCTGCGCATAGACAAGGGCGACCCCTACAACCGTACCCTTCTGGAACAGAACCTCAGATACGACCCTTCAGGTACCGACATCACCTCGATGTACATGGATAACGGCTATCTCTTTTTCAATGCCACACCTGTCGAAGTGGCGGTGGAGAATGACTCCATCGACATCGAGATTCGTATTGTGGAAGGCAAGCAGGCCCGTATCCGCAACGTCATCGTAGAAGGTAACACGCTGACCAACGACCGTGTCATCATGCGAGAGCTGCATACCCGTCCGGGTGACCTCTTCAGCCGCGACGCCATCCTCCGCAGCCGTCGAGAACTTGCCACACTGGGTTATTTCAAAGAGGAGTCCATCATGCCCGATGCCAAGCCCAACCCGCAAGATGGCACCGTGGACATCGTCTACAAAGTCGAGGAGGGCAACACCAGCACCATCCAGCTCCAAGGCGGCTACGGCAGCAAGATGCTGATAGGACAGATAGGGCTGATCCTCAATAACTTCTCGGCGAGGAACATCTTCAACACCAAGGCCTGGCACCCCCTGCCGGTGGGCGACGGCCAGAAATTGTCCATCAATGCTGCCACCAATGGTACCTATTACGTCGCCGTGAATGCAGGGTTTACCGAGCCCTGGCTTGGTGGCAAGCGCCCTCAATCGTTGAGTGTGCAGCTGTACCACAACCTTTACAGCAACGGTTATTATTACAAAAAAACTGACTCGCGCTATGGCTCGTTGCGTCTTTCGGGCGCCAGCATCGGCTTGGGCAAGCGTCTGAAATGGCCGGACGACTATTTCATCATGTCGCACAACCTGTCCTATCGGCACTATAACGTGAACAACTACAGCAATATTATCGGGTCGGTGTTCAACAACGGTGTCGCCAACGACCTGTCATACACCTTCACCCTGAGCCGCAATTCGCTCGATTCGCCCATCTATTCCCGCAGCGGTTCCGAAGTGTCGGTGGCCGTTTCTGCCACACCTCCCTATTCTGCGCTTAACGGACGTGACTATACGAATGCCTCAGAGCAGGAGAAGTACCGCTGGATAGAATACTATAAAGTGAACATCCGCAGTTCGTGGGTGCTCAATCTGGTGGGCGACGTGGTGCTCAACGCACGAGCCCGATTTGGCTGGATGGGTCACTACAACAATGCTATTGGCACCGCACCTTTCGGCCGTTATTATTTGGGAGGCGACGGTCTTCAGTCTTGGATGATTGATGGCCGCGAAGTGGTGCCTCTGCGCGGTTATGAGAACAACTCGTTGAGCTCGACCAACGGTGCGTCGGTCTTTGACCGTTACACCCTGGAAATTCGTCAACCCATCATCGAGAGTGCCTATGCCACTATCTGGGTACTGGGATTCCTCGAAGGAGGTAACAGCTGGGATAGTTTCAGGGATTTCCAACCCTTCAATATCTATAACTCGGCTGGCTTGGGCGTGCGTGTCTTCATGCCCCAATTTGGCCTGATAGGTATCGACTGGGGCTATGGTTTCGACGGCGGCAACATCGGAGGTTCCCATTTCCATTTCAGCATCGGACAAAGCATCGACTAATCAATAAGAATTATTCCAACCATGCGCAAGTCTCTTGTCTTCATATTGCTACTGACTTTGATGTCTGCTGTGTACGCACAGAAATATGCCTGTGTCAATACCGACTATATCCTTCGCAGCATGCCCGACTACACTCAGGCGCTGAACAAAATCAACAAGTTTGTCGCCGAGTGGCAGCAGGAGCTGCAGAACAAGCAACAAGAGATTGACGAGCTGCGTCAGCAGTATCAGCAGGAAGCCTATCTCCTCCCCGACAACCTGAAGCAGCGCCGGCAGGACGAGCTGCATAACAAAGAAACAGAGCTGCGCGCCCTGCAACGTCAGCGCTTTGGCACAGAAGGAGACCTGGAACAAAAACGTGCCGAGCTGCTCAAGCCCGTACAAGACCGCGTATATAACGCCATAGAACGTGTGGCCCGTGAGAAAAACTACGCCTTTGTGTTCGACAGGGCCACCTCCGCCACAGTGCTCTATGCGGCCGAGAAATACGACATCAGCAACCAGGTCTTGGAGATGCTTGGTGTCAAGCCTACCTCCACTCCCGATGCAGGGAATCCAACTGCCCCATCATCTGCCGGACCTTCAAAACCCAACAATGGCTCCAACCTATCTCAAGGCAATGGCCGCCAACCTAGCAACGAGCGTAAGCATGTGCGTAAAGAATAAAATATCCAATTAGCTAACAAAAAGTAATATTATATTAATAACAACAACATGAAAAAAGGATTTATCGTAGTATTGGTAGCCCTGCTGGCCTTTGGTGGCAGTGCTACGGCTCAGAAAACCGTCAAACTAGGACACATCAATTCTAACGACCTCATGCAAATCATGCCTGGCCGTGACACCGCCATGGCTCTTTTGCAGAAAGAGGTGGAAGACCTTCAGGCTGAGATGGAGGCCATGAAGAAAGAATATGAGACCCGAGTGAACGACTATCTGGCAAAGAAAGACCAGCTGTCAGAGCTTATTCGCAAGACCAAGGAGAGTGATATTCAGGCTATGGGTGCCCGCATCGAGGAATTCCAGGCCAACGCGCAGAAACTGCTTGAGGAGCGTCAGGAAGCCCTTCTGAAACCTATCGTTGACCGTGCCAAAGCCGCCATTGAAGAGGTGGGCAAGGAGAACGGCTATACCTATATCTTTGATGCTGGTGTGGGTGCCGTCCTCTATTCTCAGGACAGCGACGACATCATGCCTCTTGTAAAGAAAAAACTCGGACTGAAATAAATTGAGAATTGAGAATTAAGAATTGAGAACAGCTGC
>JAFRXG010000089.1:0-11358 GCA_017441565.1 Bacteroidales bacterium
AAGAATTAAGAATTAAGAATTTGCTGCCGCCCCCTCTAACCTTTAAGCTGTAACCTTTAAGCTGTAACTCGCTACAGTTCGACGGAATAGAGAAGGAGGTGGAGCTGTTCCAACTGGCGGGCGGTGCTCCAAATCGTAGTCTCTATTTCGTTATAATAGTTGACCTGCTGGAGATATTGCTCCAGGCTGATTTCGCCCATTTCCAAAGCTCTGTCAAGGAGGCCGACACTGTTGTTCTGCCTGAAGGCGGATTTGAGGTTTTGGAGGTCGCGAATCAGAGCCTTATGGCGGTGATACATGCATTCGAGTTTGGTAAAGAGTTCGGTACGCTTGGCCTCCAGCGTCGCTTGGGAGGCTGCGGTTTGCAACTTGGCGGCACGGACGGCACGCTGCTGGCTCCAAAGGGGGAGGGTCACCCCCACGGTAGCCCCACGCCAGGTGTCACCCACCACGTTTTCGGCGGCATAGCCCACGGAGAGCTGCGGCAGCCACTGGGCACGGCTTAGCCGCTCCTCCTGCCGACTGATGGCGAGCTGGTTGTCAAGCTGCAGGAGTTCGGGGTTGCGCATCTCCATCTGCTCATACCATGCTTCGAAACTGGGCTCCGACCACACCGAATCGTAGGTCATCTGAAGGAAGGAATAGGTCTCTACATTCATCAGATGACACAGGTCGTGCAAGGCAAGGTCCACATCCAGATTGGCCAATGTCGACTTGTTCTGCATGTCGGCAAGGTTCATCTGAGCACGATTGTATTCGAGGATAGAGCAGTCGCCCGCCTCATAGCGGTGTTGGTAAAGCTGGGCAAGCCGGGTGGCCGAAACACAGCGACGGCTGTAGATAGCAGCCATGTTGCGATAATAGATAAGGTCAGCACACAGCTGCTGAGCCTGCAACAGGGTGGCATAACGGAGCGCCCGATAGCCGAGATGGGCTGCATTCTCCTGCAGGTTGCGCAGACGGGCGCGACGAACCAGCACTGAAGGCATTTCGAACGACTGAGAGACACTGAAATCCCAGCGGACGCCGTTTTCCGAGGGGTCGCCCCAATAATAAGCCGCCTCAATGTCGGGGTTCTCAAGCAGCAGACCCACATGAGCGGCGTGCTGCTGGGCTTCGGCCTGTTTGGCGGCAGCATGAAGGGTGAGGTTCTTCGCCTCCAAATCCTTCAACACCTGGGCGTAATGGGGTTGCGCCACGAGGGATGCCGGGAGAGCCGCCACCACGAAAAGTAATATGATGGGTAAAAAAAATGACTTTTTCATATCAGTTAGTGTGTTAGCAGGTTAATGGACATGGCCGGCATGGGGGTCGAGGGCGGCACCGTTCTGCGCCAAACGTACCATAGAGGCACCTCGCGTGACAACGCGCTCACCCTCTTTGACACCGGATAGAATCTCGGTGCTGCGACCATCTGTGACACCGAGGGTCACCATACGTTTCTCAAAAGACTCAGGATTCAGCTGCACGAAGACAAAATAATTGCCCATCTCCTCGACAATGCCTTGGTTGGGAACAACCAGTGTCTGACGGTCGATGCGGGTGGTAATGTAGAGCGTGACGAAGCTTCCGCTGAGCAGGTTGCCCTGATTGCGCACACGGAAGGTGACCGGCACCATGGGGCAATCAAGGTCGGTAGACCTGGCGTAGGAGACCAAGCTGCCGTTCAGCTCAGACAAGGTATAGACGTGGTCGTCGCCCGGGATGACTAGGTTCACATCAGTGATGCCACTCAGCTGGCCGTAGTAACGGGGCTGCACCTCGGCACGGACAAAGAGGTCGCGATTTTGCGACACCGCCACCACGGGGCTACCCGCCTCGACATAGCTGCCATTGGTGACATTGACACGCTGGATGTAGCCGCTGATAGGGGCACGCACCACGGCACCCTTCTGCGAGAAGTTGCCTTTCAGATTGTCGTAGACGGCTTTGGCAGTTTCGTAGCTTGCCTTGGCATGCTGGAGCTCCGACTGCGACACAATCTTGTCTTCAGCCAACTGACGCTTGCGCTCGTACTCGGCCTTGGCGGCAGTATAACTTGCTGCCGCCTCCTGAAAACGCACGCTCATATTATTGTCCGCCATGCCGTTGCTCTCGATGACGAAGAGTTGCTGACCTGCCTTGACGGCAGTACCTTCGACGAGATTGGGATTGCTAAAGACCACCACACCCGAAGCGGATGCAGTGACCTCGCGCTCGTCACCCTGGGAAGGCAGCACCTGACCGGAGGCTTTGATGACCGTGCCAAAGGGCTGGAGGCGGAGGACAGCGGTGGCAAAATCAATCTTCCAGCTTTGCTCCTTGGTATAAGTGATGGCATTGGAAGAAGGGTGGTCGTGGTGATGGTCGTGCCCGTGCTTGTGCAATGCCTCGTGGTTAGCGACCACATGGACATGAGGATGGCACACCACGGAAACGCCGCCTGACTGCATCACCTCCACCTTCAGCTGACCACAGCCCGCCTTAGTGGGCTTAAAGGCACATTTGTAGATACCCGGTTGTTCGGGGCGGTCGACCGTCTGGGTGACGGCCTCGCCGTCGACAATAAGGCTTATTCTAACCTGCGTGGAATCGAGAGGTTTGAAGTCGGACAGTCGCGTGAGATGCGCCGTCACCTCTGACTCCTGCCCCACCACAAAGGGCTCGGCCTCAGCAAAGAGTTCGTAATCCGCTCCATAGGCGGTATACTGTTCAGCATCATGATGATGACCGTGCTCATGGTCATAATCCTCTGCGGCATGGTGGCAGGCCGTCACCATACCCCAAACGAATGCCACAGATAATATAATGGCTATCTTTTTCATATAATAGGTTTTAAAGGGTTAATCCTTGGTTCGTTTAACTGACCGTCGTTTTCTCGCCTCACCATACAAGCAAGCTTGTCTGAATTCGGCTTATCAAAAAACGCTCGGTTTGTAAATAAGAAAAGGGGAACTATTGCGACTGCAATAGACAATTGAGGTAAGAACTACGTATGTGCTGACGCACCCAGACAAACACTAAGTACTTGCCTCTAACAACATACTCCGATGGGAGGGGCCCGCAGAGCAATAGCACCCGAAGCGGATGCAGAAAAGAGTGGTGTAGTGCCAGAGGACCGCCACACCAGACGGGTGGGCAACAAAGGCATCAGCTGTTGGATCTGAAGACCAGGAATTGCCAAAAGGATGAATGAATTGGATTCTGCTTTAATCAATGCTGCCGAGAGCAGCTCGTCATCGCTGGTGGAAATTACCAAATGAGAGAGCATCTCCTGCAAGAGACAGACATTGAAAGGATGATGGGAATGATGCCCGCAGTCATGATGGTTGTGGTCGCAGTCGCAATGACAGGCAACCTCCGTCTCAAACGTCAGACCTTTGGCCTCGTGACAGTCGTGATGATGATGGGGTACGACAGCATGCAGCATGATAATTGTACATGCCACCGTAATCATTATCTTTGCCACCAAATGTTTCATACCATTGACATTACATCATTTGGAACAGCTAAAATATCCAACAAATGACGATGCAAAGATACACAAATTAATTGATTTGATAAAAAAGAATACGCTCAAAGCCATATTTCACCAGCCGTGAGTCCTCGCGGTAACCCAGCTGCAGAAGGCTCTTGACGCTGGCGGTGTTGAAGGGTGAGGCGGTAGCGCATAAAAGGCTGATGCCCCTCGTCTTGGCTTCGGCAGCGATGCGTTTGCCCAGCTGCACCTGCAAATGATGCCCCCGCCAGGAGGGGCGCACAATACAAATCTTGTAGTTGGCCGAAGAATAGGGCTTTGCATCCATGGAGGCCAGCAGTTGAGCGAGGTCCTCTGCCCCACCCTTCTCGGGCACATACAGCACGGCGAAACCCGCCAGCTCCTCCCCTGCCCAAGCACCCAGACAGAGATGGGGTGGCTGGAGGCAGCTCGTCCACATAGAGATAGTGTTGCGCCGGAGCAAATCGGGGCGGTCGAGGGAAGACAAAGCCTCCGCCTCAATCTCCAATATCTTATCCAACTGACCCACGCCGCAGGGGCGGAAAGCAAACTTTTCATTCATACCGATTACTTCTTTCTTGAATTGAGAATTGAGAATTTGCTGCCGCCTTATGAATTGAGAATTGAGAATTTGCTGCCGCCCCTTTAACCTTTAAGCTGTAAGCTGTAACCAATTATCCCTAGCGCAGCAAAAGAACAGTGCCAGTATGAGTATGGTACCCTTTCTCCTTGACAAATCGATAGCGACAGGTATAGGCATACGCCTCCTGACGGCATGGGACACCACCCGAGGTGCCGTCCCAACCTTGCCCCATGTCGTGAGTGTGGAACAACAGCAACCCACGGCGGTCGAACACCCACATCTCGAATTCAGCAACACCCACTCCAAAAGCCGTGAAACGGCTATTGGTGCCGCGGTTGGGAGTGAAAACATTGGGGAAGTATATGAACCACCTCTCTAGGTAGATATACTTGCATAGACTTTGGCTACAGAAGGCACGATAGCCAACCAGACACACCTTGATGGAGTCACTTGACAAGGGAATGCCAATCTCAATTTGAGCATCATCTTCAGGCTGTAACAACCCATCCACATACCACTGGCGACTTAAAATGCCCTGACTTTGGTCGGTGAGGGTTATACTAGAAGTCTCAAAAGACGGACGTTCGGGCGTGACTGAAAAATCGACATGGACAGGCACGAAGTCGACAGGGTCGAGGTAGAAGCTATCCATTGCCGGACACGAGAGACCATCGAAATAGTCGGCCTGCAAGTAATAGAGCGTACGAGACTGCGGCCAAATGTAATAAAGGCTGTCGGCGACAACCTCCTCGACATCCTCGACTGCTTCGCTGGAGAGCCACCCGTAACGATAGCCTCCGCCCACTTCAACAATGAAACAAAGGCCTGAATCGCAATTCTGGTCGAGCGTCCATTGCACCACAGCCTGTTCGCGCACAGACACCGTATAGGTCACAATGCTGTCGGTGCCCGCCTGACTCGTATATGTACACGTTCGTGTACCCGCAGCAGAAAAAAGCTGCCCATCCCACATAAGCGGCATACTGGATGAACATACAAGCGTATCCTTATCGACAAAGCAACCAAGAAACACTTCGACCAGACTGTCGCAACCATAGACAGTATGCTTCATGACACTGTATCGACCTGGCACCGCAAAAGAAGTGTCGCCTACTATAAATTGAGTACCTATGGGAAGCGTATCACTCAATACGACAATGTACGTTGGCATGCAGCTCAACTGTAGATTCACAATCGAGTCACATCCATGAAAATCGGCATAAAACTGAGTGAAGGAGCCACTGTCCACACAAACATTAGAACCAAAATACAGAGTGTCCCCCATACAAATCGTATCAAAAAGAAACGTTTGCGGGGAACGGTCATACCAGGAAAAGAAAAGCGTATGTTCAACACAACCCTCAACGCAAGAGTAGCACCCCGGCTCGGCAATAACCCTGTCCCCAAACAAATAGGGAGAACCCCAACAACGAACCACATATATAGTATCTCTTGGGATGCTTACAGTAAACGTCTGCGATACCGAATCCACACAGGCCCCATTGGCCAACATAGCCAAGAGGGTCACGGTGTGGGTGCCATTGCCGAAGGTATGGGTGGTATTGAGAGAGGAATCAACCGTGCCGTCGCTGAAACGCCACAAATATCTTTCGCACTGTTCAGAAGTAAGTTGTGTATGATTGGCATCAATGGCAACCGCACTTTGGTTGACAAAGAGGCGGACAGCCCCGCAACTGTCCAGCTCCGAAGAGGCAAAATTTGCCACGGGGTAGCGTGGCCCCGCACGTGTAGACATAGTGAAGCTACAATCACGACCAGCCAACTGATAGGATGCCTGACAATAATAATACCCCTCGGAGGATACGTGAAGAGTATCATCGGTAGAGAGTGTGTCCAAAGGATTATTGGCACTATACCAACGGTAATTGAAGCCTTGAGGCGCACGGAAAGTGTTTTCGACATTGGTGCCACAGGCAGTGGACGCCAGATGCTTCATAATCCCCTCCAAAGTGAAATAGACATAACCGTAATGACCACCATGTTGACAATCAAAATTAGAGATAGCAACCCGAATCTTTTGGCCATGAAACTCGGTCAGGCTAATACCGAAAGCATCCCAATCGTGCCAAACCACTCGACCTTCCTCCCCCTCCCAATGCGATTGACCCAGTATCTCGTTCCAGCCCGACGAATCACCTGAAACAAAGACTGCATAATAACACGAGTCGGTCAAGTCACCAGCCGAATCGCTGACCGAAAATACAACATAAGGTTGTTCTTCAGCATTATGATTTGGGTTTTCCTCCACTATGGCATAACGCAAAATTAGCAAGTCATAATCATTTGTATCTACACGTAATGTGTATGTGATACTCTCCTGCTGAGCACCCCACTTCCAATTGCCTAAACGCACCGAAGAGCAATGACCGGGAGGTATGGTACGTAACTGACTGTTGGTACGCGGGTCGCGCTCTGACGTGTCATAATGCACCGTATGGCGAGAACTAATAGAGTCATACCCGCAATCAACAATCTCTACATTAACAGACGGATATTCAAAAAAACCTATGCGACATTCCACAAAATCCATCCAAAGGCTCGTGAACGGGATGTTGCTACAACTGGGGTGGAGCGTAGAAAACTTAGTTGAGACAACATCGCTAGTATCACCATAGTTACAGACAGCACTCACCTGCACCTCACACTGAGTGTTTGGACTCAGACCAAACAGGTATATGGAAGTGTCTGCCGTCGATTGGGTGACGTAGCCGCTGTCGGCATTGCCATACCTGACAAGATACCGTCTGGCACTCACTACTGGAGACCATGACACCATTGCCGAAGACTCTCCCACTTCGCTTATTTTAATTCCAGCCGGATAAGGACAGACAGGAACAAACTGATAGTAGCGGTAATCACCCGGCCAAGCGGAGTTTTGTGGACGGCCACCAGCAATTGCGGTGTGTGTTTGTGGATTGACTACGATGTACCTGCCATCCGTCCCCGTGAACCCAATATCACCGAGATAATTATATAAGATATCCGTGGTGTACCCATACACAAAACGTAAGGCACCTGTGCCTTCGTCCAACTGTAACTGATAACGAGACTCACCCGATGAGTTATATAACTGCTTAGATGAGATTTCGCACACTAGCGTCCTGTTGCCAGGGCTACCCACTGTCTGACACAACACCATATTGGCGAAAGCATGGGTATTACCTAAACTAATATTGGGGTATGGGTAGTCTCTGGCCCATGAATATAAAAAAGTCTCATCTCGAAACACAATCATATTACCTACAAACTGCCCCATGTGGTATACATGAAGGAAGCGCATGTCAGTTCCCAATAAGCCAAATGGGAAATCAAGCTCTATTACAGGGGGAGAAACGACATTTCGGTCGTATGTTTTAATAGTGTCGGGATTGGTCAGCGTAATCCACACAGTACTATCCACACCTGTTGTGAAGTTGTAGCCATACAATGTCTGCGCCCCCATTGAGAGAGATGCCAATAAGAACAGCTGCACGATTATGCCTTTGCAAATACTTGAATGTTGAAATGCGAGCATGTCATTAAATCGTTTATTGTGGGGGCAACTCCTCCATCATAACATTTATTCCTGCCTATTAAGATAATGCGCCCACCACTGGTCAGTATTGACAAGACAGACCGACACCTCGTTATGATTGCGGATATTGTCAGCCACTGCCTGTACTGCCTTTTCCGACATTCGGCGCAGGATATTGCTCCAGATAATGACCACCGTGTACCGACTGTTCTTGCCCAAACCGGGCAGATGACGGGCATAAGAGGAGAGAGTCATGGCAGCATGAGGGTCGGGCACTACTGTCGGCTGCGGCGGGAAATGGTCAAACGAGCCATATGTATTCCAATCGGCACGGAACAGGCCTTTCTGAGTATAGCAGCTGATATGGTAGAAGATGAGCGAATCGCCGTCGAAGTATAAAACCTGCACTGGCTGACCACGGTGCTGCATCATAGTGCTGTCTGTGTCGAGACGAACAAGGCTGTCCTGCTGTTCCTTAGTGGCCACCAATTGGGAGCAAGGCAACAGTGAACGGCTGTATTCGAAAAATGAATCGACACGTTCAACGTTAAACTCCTTTATCTCTTCAATTCCGAATACAGCCTTCGCAACAGACGAACACCCCGCCATAAAGAGCAGGGCAGATATGATGGTACATAGTACCAGCGTCCTTCTCATCTCTTACAGGCAGCTAGTTCATCAGCCGACTTTCACCCCACGTGTACTGAGGATAGGCTTTCTTCAGGTCGTTGGCGGAGCCTGTGACGTTGCTTCCACCACTAGTGGCAAAAACGCAGAGGGTCTTGCCGCTGAGGTCGTGGGCTTCGATGAAAGTGTTGATTATAGTAGGTGCCGTGTACCACCATACAGGAAAGCCAATCCAGATGGTGTCGTATTGTGCGATACTGGCGCAGGTGCCTTTAATGGCGGGACGTGAGGACTTGTCCTTCATCTCCAGCGTAGAACGCGACTGCTTGTCCTGCCAGTTCAGGTCGGCGGCAGTATAGGGTTGAGCAGGTTGAATCTCGTAAAGGTCGGCATCGAACTCCTTGGCGAGTTTCTCGGCAGCACGCTTTGTAGTACCCGTGGCTGAGAAGTAAGCAACTAATGTCTTTTTCATAGTATTGTTGTTTGATTGTTTGACGGATGAATTGTTTGCATTTTTGGGTGACTGTGCACAAGCCGCCATCAGCAGACAGCTTGCAAGGAAGAAGAGAGCTATTCGTTTCATGGTAATGGACAGATTTGCTATTTCACAAAAGGTTTCAGATTTTTGGCGGCCTCGGCAGCAGTGATGCGTTTGCCACCGTTGTCGAGGTCGATAAGGATATAGACATCGTGTCCCATACCCATCTCTTTCATATAGCTGAGCTGACGGAGTCCATGACGGCTCTCGATGCGCTCAACCATGTCGTGGTGTTCTGCCTCAGTCATGGCATAGACAATGTCGACACATGCCTGATCGACGGCAAGGATGTCAGTGGAAGAGAGAATACCCACGTTAGGCGTGACCACGGGTTCGGCAGCGAGGCCTTCGCAGTCGCACGATACCGACATATTGCGCATCACGTTGACATAGCATATATGCTCGCCAAAGTAATCGATAGTGGCTTTGGTGCTTTCGGTCATGCGCTCCATGAACTCCTCAGTGGCAATGTCCCATTGGTCGGGCTGCCCAGGAGTGGTATGAATCCACGCCTTGCCGATACGGCCATCGGCACAACCTATGCCGATGTTCTTGTTGCTACCGCCAAATCCGCCTTGGGTGTGCCCCTTAAAATGGGTGAGTGCAACCAGCGAATTGTAATTCTTCAGATGACTGCCCATGCTCATACGGGTGAACCATTTGCCGCCCATGACAGGCAAGGTAACGGTGTCCTCCTCGTCGAGAATGTCGACTGGTGCGAATGTCCAGCCGTTGACCTTAATGGTCTCGCGATGCTTCTCGGTCGTGTAGCGGTCACCCTCATAATAGGTATTGGTTTCGATGATGCTGGCACCTTTCAGATCTTTCGCCATAAGGGCTTTGACCCATTCGCGCGGAATGATATTGGGGCCATTTTTCTCACCCGTGTGAAGCTTCACACCCACCTTACCCTCAATCTTGCCATTCACCTGCTCGTAGGCCTTAATCAGGCCGTTGGCAGAGAGGTCGCGGGTGAAATAGACGATGGCGGTGTCGCCTGTGCGTTGGTCCATAGGCACATAATGGTCACCGCCTGTGCCAGGGGTAGGATTTTGGTTCATAGTGTCCGTTGTTTCTGATTGCTGCACGTTGCTGCCGCAGGCTGCTAAAGCCAGGCAGAGCGTCAATGCTGTGAAAAAATGATACTGTTTCATATTTGATAGAATTAATTTGCAAAGATAGCACTTTTTTCGCACATATTAATGATTTCTTGAATGCTTGAATGTGTTAATGCTTGAGTGCTGATGCCTTATGAATTGAGAATTGAGAATTTGCTGCCGCCCCCTTTAACCTCTAACCTCTAACCCCTAACCAATTATTCAAGCAATCCTTGAATGTGTTAACACATTTACACATTCCTTAATGGGTGATTATATCGCATCAGCAGGCAGCACGACAGCAATAGTCTTTTTCTTAAAGTATTTGAAAGACATCAGCATATATCCTCCATAGGGGTTATAAGGCCCCCAGGAGTTTTTCATGACAAAAAACTGCTGGTCATGTTCGTCGTGGGCGATACCTACGATAGCCATGCAGTGGTCGTCGGTGGTGTGTCCGTTGGGGAAACGCATCTTGGCAATGCCTTTCTTGAAGGAGAATCCTCTTTCGCTGATGTCCC
This sequence comes from Bacteroidales bacterium, assembly GCA_017441565.1. GTDB lineage: Bacteria > Bacteroidota > Bacteroidia > Bacteroidales > P3 > Colimorpha. Next base: position 10,380 of record JAFRXG010000089.1, read on the forward strand.
CCTCCCAACAGACACCGCGATGGTCGCGGACAGCACTTTGAACAAGAGCCAACAAGGAGTCGGCTGGCAGGTTGAGGAAACGGTTATGCTCCCAGTTGTCGGGCACGTCAAGCACCACCCATTCTCCGTAAGGCTCTTTGGAGGTGCTACAGAGGGCGGTGAAGTCGTCAGGGCTGCACACGTCGCTGTAGATGCCGTACTTCCTCACCAGGTTCAAGAAGGTAGGTCCCATGGCTCGCTGTGATGGTGCATCGGCCACCTCTGCCAACGCCTGAACGACTGGCTCGATAGGCAAATCCAGCGAATCACCCTTTCGGAAATGTTCGGTTTCTACCGCTGCCAGCATGGCATACGCCCAGCACAACTGAGCCTCGCCTTGATATTTCACTGAGCTGACGGGGCTCATCACATCCACCGTCACATGCTTGGGTGCTTCCAACTTGCATCCTGCAAAAAGCACAACCAATAATACCAATACAGTCTTTCTCATATACCTTAATCCCGCAAATGCGGTGTTAATAAATTATGCTTCAATTGTTACAATTTTCCGAACCATCTATTGCCTGTTTCCATGATTGTTAGTTTCCTCGCTGGCTGTCGCTTTCTCGCCTCAGCATACGAACAATTATGGCTGCAAAGGTACAAATAAAAAACAATTTGGCAAAGAATTTCGACATTTTTATCAGGGCAAACGCATCAAATATAACGATTCTTGGGGTTCTAGAAGGACGTTGCAATTAATCAAGCTCGGTGGTTTGATGTCTCAGTGTGCCTGAAAGGCACAGACAGATATAGCGTATGGCACCGCCATACGGGGACAACGACGGCAGCGACCAGCAGCCTGCAGGGCTACTGGCTGCGAATTTTGGCACGGCGTAATGTTGCAGCCCTGTAGGCTGCATCTGTCGGCATGGGGACTGATTCCTAGGGCGTTGCCTTAGGCTATATCTGTTCCAGCCCTTTGGGCTGGGGCCGGAGT
>JAFRXG010000090.1:0-38750 GCA_017441565.1 Bacteroidales bacterium
AAGATGAGACTTCGTTCAGAGGGTGGTCGCAGACTACGACCTTGATAGGCCGCAGGTGTAAAGCCAGCGATGGCAAAGCCGAGCGGTACTAATTACCCGAAGGCTTTCCGTAAGACTCCTGTATGTCTCCGCCAATGTGCCGAAACGTGTATTTTGGTGGCTATGGAGTGAGTGTTCACCTCTTCCCATTCCGAACAGAGAAGTTAAGCCTCACATCGCCGATGATACTGCGCATGTTCGTGGGAAAGTAGGCCGCTGCCAATCTTTTACAGGGAGTCCCAACCATGGGACTCCTTTTTTTATGTATGGTGCAATAATGGGCAGAAGGTTTCGTTAGAGAGGTGATAGAGACAATAGATATAATAGAAATTGGTAGATTATGATAAAGGAAGGGCTATTGCGTGTAATACTGCTTGCTTGTCTGACGTTGGCAGGTATGGGCGTGGGGCGCTGTCAACAGTCGTTGATGGGTACTTATTGGCACAACGGCTCGTATTTTATGCCTGTGCTTTCCGAAACGGATAGTTCTATCTCTACCGTCACGCTCAGTTTGCATGAGGGCAGTGGTGTGGATGTGTGGCGTAAGACAGCTGCTCCCAATGTTTTTATGCACCCCAACCATATTGGTAACGCTTGGACGGATACTATCATATACTTCCAAGACAGCATTGTGCATAGTACGATTGATGGACAAGAGGCTCTGCTTGTCTATGGGAGGGAGCGCAAGCTAGAGGATATTTATTTGCGTTATGACGGGCGTTCGGAAAACAAGTGGTATGAAATCTCGCATGGTTTCGATTCGGTGCTAGAGTCGGACATCTGCCGCCAGATAATGGGCAGGTACTACACATCGGACGAGCAGGGGTGGCTTATCACTTCCGACAAAATATTTGTTTATAGCCTTAGCGCTCTTCCCAACCAATCGAACTACGTCTACTCCTATACCATCCGCTGGAGTGAGACAGATTCGCCAGAGCGTGTTCTTGTCCTCAGCGACGGCCGTAATCTGTGCTTCGAAATGACGGCCGAAGGGTTGGATTTATACAAGGGTATCGTCCATGTGGAGAAGGGTGCGAATGACTTGGAATGGATTTCCCGGGGCAAGATGCTCTACCATCTTGAGAAAACAGACCTAGATAAAGCCGTTCCCGGCCATTGGCCGGAGGCTTCCACGGGACTGCTCACGCGGGGTTATTTGGAGCCTTATCCCACCGAAGTGTTGCGTCTTATCCGCAACGAGATATATGCCCGCCATGGTCATCGATTCTCCGACCAGCGTCTCACCGACTTCTACAATCAAGGGGGACTTTGGTATGGTCTCGCTACAATAGAGCAGCAACCAACTGAACTGACACAAGTTGAGCGGCTGAACGTCGAGTTCATACTTACGATAGAGAAGGAAAGGAAGAATCGCAAGCGATAGCCTTACATATAAAAAATAAAGTGCTTGACTCGTCCCTTGGGTCATGCTGTAACTTTGCATTCGATATCAAACAAACACAATTGTCGTACGATGATGATTTACAAGACAAAATTAAAAATCGGGGAGTTCTCGAAGATGATGCAAGTGACAGTAAAGACCCTGCGGTTGTACGAGCAGAAAGGACTTTTGCAGCCCGACGAAGTGGATGAGTGGACGGGCTACCGCTACTACAGCTTGGCTCAGATGCAACGCCTCTCATCCATCCGCACACTGCAAGGCATGGGGTTCTCGTTGGCGGAAATCAAAGAGATTTTCGACAGCGATACCTTCGTGCCGCCTATCAAGCAATTAGAACAGAAGATTGCCGACTGCGAACGGCAGCTGCACATGCTGCAAGGGCGATTGCAACTCTTGCTCTCGATGAGAGACTCTCGCAAAAAGCTTAACAAAATGGAAAAGTTTTCAATTCAAACATTACCTTCAATCATCGTGGCCTCACACCGTGAGATTATTAAAAGCTGGCAGGATTTGGGTCCATTGTGCGTTGATGTAATCGGTCCGGAGATGCACCGATTGGGTTGTCGTTGCCCCATGCCTGGCTATTGCTTCACTGTAGAGCACAATAAGGAGTATACGCCCACCAATATCGACATCGAATACTGCGAGCAGGTGGAGGAGATGGGGCAGGATAGTGCCATCATCCAGTTCAAGCGGCTCGAAGAGGTCCCCACGGCCATCTGTATGGCTCATCATGGCCCCTATGAGCGTTTCTATGAGTCCTTCACCGAGCTCTTCCGCTACATTGAAGAGCAGGGTTACCAAATCGTCGGACCGCATCGATCGGTTTACGTCGATGGTATTTGGAACCAAAAGGATCCCGAGAAATGGCTTTCTATCATTCAAGTTCCAGTGGAGAAAGAGTAGAAACAATGTACTCAAGACCTATCAAATAAAAAAGGAGCTTCGTAATGAGGCTCCTTTTTTTTCTGATTCATTAAAAGATAGGCTGAGACTTGGGTTTTGAGTAAAGTAAAAAATTGTCTGTGGAACACAAGTTGTGTTACTTAGAAACAGGGTGACAACATACCCGTTTGCTTTGTTTTTATTATGTGCTGTCGTGACGGCATCTATAAAAAGAGACCTAGAATGACCATATCCGCTGTTCCCACTGCTTATTGTGAATGAGCAACCTTTTTACGAGGTTGTGACGTAAAGGCAGATCAATACGCTCTGTGCCTTTACATCAGAATGTCGTATAAAGGCACATCAAGAGCTATGTTGAGACTGTTAGAAAATGAGAGAATCTAGATCGAGTCAAAAAGCTATGCCTAACGATATTTCTCCTTCAATGTGTTGTTTATACGTAGTTCATCACGGCCACCGTTTTCACTTAACCAATGCTGAACCTCATGAACAAACCTAAAGTTCTTAGATAGAAACTCATCTTTTAGTGTGTGTCCATCCACATGCATTGTTTCAAATCCCTTTACATAATATGATGCGTTTCTTTGGTGAATAGGTATCGGCTGTTCAGGAAAAATGATGTTTGCAGCGAGGGCTGGGTCGTAGTAAATACAGGAATCAGCCACACCGTCTATTGGTATCGGCTCTACCGCATCTATTGGAACAACAATGTCAATGTCCGATAATTTGACATTTGATCCGTCATTTGCCAGAATGCGAAAAACATTCTCGTTCCATAGTACATCTTTTGCATAAAGATTGTACTCTTTTTCCTTGATTCTTACAAGGTCGTTGGTTCTATATTTCGTTTCCATCTTGTTTAATTATTTGTAAGCTGTTGCAATTACTTGTACATTTCCGCCACGTGCGGCAGCGGCACCTGTTGGTTGTCCGTGAATTAGAATAACGCTACAACCAAGTTCTGCTGCTTGTTTTTTGAGACTTTTGATGCAATTTTTGTAGCCAAGGTTAGATGCTGCTGCGCCACCCCATCCAGATTTGGCTTTCAATTCCTTCACACGAGTCAGGCCAACAACGTCTGTTTCGACATAAGTTTCAATTACTTTTTCCCAATCCTCTTCCCCATTGATGATGGGTAAATCTAATCCATAATGGATTTCCTCTCTGCGACCAGAGGCGTAAACGATGTAACTGATTTCGCGTTTGCTTTTCTCGTTCTGCAAATCCTCTCCTGGATATGTAAACGTGATTGAGGTTTCTTTGTTGGCCACAACTTTGACAAAGAGTTTTTCTCCACTCTTTAGAGCCACTGTGTCCTGTGCATTGATACAAACCGCAGATGCGATACAAGCGAATAATAGAACTAATTTCTTCATTGTTATGTGTTATAAAAGGTTAATAATGTTTTTTATTATAAGACAATGGATATAAAGAAAGGCGTAAATCCTTTGATCTTAATCCCACTTATTTTCAGTGTCGGTGTCTGGAAAGTACCGTGTAAACAAATAAGTGCAAAGAGATTCACGCCAACGCGCGAACTTTTCGCAACTTATTCCCGTTTACAATGTATAGTTTTCCAGACTTAAACACTGAGGAAACAAGAGCGTCAAGCTCAATATTTTGTCTTATTCAATATGTCAGTTTCTATGTCATTTCATGTTGTTTGTGTTGATACTATTCAGTTATCATTTTTGATGCTATTATTCGGTCAACAATGACGTAGTCGCCATATATATGGAATATAATTGTCCAGCGGTGCATCACGGCCAAGGTGCGGGCTTCGGGGTGGATGCGTCGGGTGACGAGGTAACGGCTGAGAGGAAAGGTGCTGGCAGCAAAAGAAAGTTCCGAAATGTAGGAATAGAGCCGCCGGACGTAACGCCGTCCTGCTTCGGGTCGGAAGATTTCCGCCACATAGGCTTCGACACGCTCCATATCACGGTCAGCCTCGGCGGTGAGGATGACCCTGCGTTCACGCATATCGCTCATTCAGTCGGTTGATGGACCTGCGGTAGGACTCTTCAAGGCTGATGCAGCCTTCGGGTAGGCTCTCTCCATCCATCAGTTCACGCTGACGTGCGAAGAAGTTTTCCAGCCCTGCCTCCACTTGTGCATTGAGTTCGTCGTTGTCAAGGTCGACATCGTCGTGAACAGGACGAGACTTCCGTGTCCTTGGAGAGTTCATTGAAACCGAACTGTTTGTGTGTGCAACTGCTGTTTCCATATTGTTGAGTTTCCGACTGCAAAAGTACTAAAATAATTTGGATTGAGAAAAAATATTTTGCAGTGATGTAAATAGTGTGTACTTTTGATAATGCTAATAACGATTAAAAGCTACTGCATTATGAAGAATGTATTGCCAATGAGAAATCAGGATTTAGAGATTCCGATGCATTCCGATGTGGCGTGGGTGTGCAAGGAGGTAGTAGAGGATGAGCACTGTAGATATTAACGCCAGAGTATAACTATAGCTATCTGGGTGTATTCTCTCACAAATGAGCATCGTGCCGAGTTGAAGTTGCAAGTGGATGCCTTTTGTGCGTTCGTTGGTGCTTAGGATTGTTTGATTCTAGATATCGAATGAGAAAAAAGTTGGTAAAATATACGTTATTTAGAGAAAAAATCTGCTATGTCAGTTTTTTTTTGTATTTTTGCATCATGAAAATAAATCCGATTTACAAAGTCCGTAAAGTAGCGGGCGAGAATATCATTCTGTTACAAGGAAAGACAAGCGGCGACATGACCCGCGTTGTCGCGTTTAATGAATCCGCACTGCTTATGTGGGACTCCCTCATGGGCAAAGATTTCACGGTCTCCGACGCTGTGGCCGTGCTGATGGATAATTATGTGGTGGAAGAGTCCGTTGCCACGGCAGATGCCCAAAAATGGGTAGATACGCTGCGTGAGAATGGCCTCCTCCTGCCGGAATAGAGTAATACTTGACCGCTATGGCTGACAGTATTTCTTATATGATAGCCAATCATCGTGTCCGAATTGTGGGTGATGATGTGGTAGCTGAGCTCCGCACTATGCCCGGATTCCCCGTTTTCGAAGTTGAAGATGGTGAACCCGAATGGGAAATTGTGTTTGGCTGCGCTATTCAGAAGCCTGACCATTGGACGGAGCTGTATCGCTTCCTTTTCGAGGTTGACACCACCTCTTGCTCTTTTGCGAAGACGGATGATGCCTATTATATGCTCATGCAGCCTGAGGATGCTGCCGAGGCCCCGATGCTGATGCGTTATTGTGGAGGGAATAGGGTTGAGGCCACAGTACCTCTGGCTCCGATGCATCTTCGTTTTGCATTGTGGATGGCGGTGGGCATGTTGTCGGCTTCAAGCAAGATGGTTCTAATCCATTCCTCGGTCATCGTTCATCAGAACAAGGCTGTCCTTTTCTTGGGTGAGTCAGGAACCGGTAAAAGCACCCACACTCGTCTGTGGTTAAAGCATATTCCCGATGCCCATCTGCTGAATGACGACAGCCCTATTTTGGCCGTTGAAGATGGTGTGCCCGTTGTATATGGCTCGCCATGGAGTGGGAAGACTCATTGCTATCACCAGTTGCGATTTCCCTTGGCGGCAGCTGTCAGGCTCTCCCAGGCTCCCTATAACAAAATCCGTCGTTTGAATGTTATAGAAGCTCTTTCGTCCATCCATCCATCATGTCCTCCAGCACTTGCTCAGGACGAAAAGTATCAGGACATGATAGTGGGCATGCTGTCTGAAGTATTGTCGGTCGTGCCGGTGTTCCATTTGGAATGCCTCCCCGACGAAGCAGCCGCGAAAACCAGCCACGATGCTATTTTTAACTGATTGAGACAATTTGGAAACGATAAATATAACATTGCCCAATAGTCCCGACAATTTTTTGTTGATGGAGATGTGCGACCGTCTGAAAGAGGGTCAGGAAGTGACAATGCTCTTTGGAGGTCACAGCATGTTGCCGTTGATAAGTGGCGAGGGGGACAAGATACGTCTCAGACCCTTGGCCGAAGGTGAAGCCTGCCAGCCAGGAGAAGTGTACCTCTTTCTCCACAATAACCACTTTATCATCCACCGTCTGCTCTATATCAAAGACGGGGTGCATGTGTTCAGAGGCGATAACTGTTATGCCAATGAGGAGGAGACGAGGGATAATGTGCTGGCCAAACTGACGTATGTCATCCGTCCGAATGGGAAGGAGATAGACTGCGAAGGTGCCTGGTGGCGTAAGGCATCGGCCCAGGTCCTGAGACGTCGCAGATTGCGTAGCTTACTAGTTAAGGTGGGCAACAGAAATGCCCGCCGCAAATGGGCTGCGTTATATTTCGTATTTCTGGCAGTCCTGATGTGGGCACCCTTGAATGGCCTAGGAATCCCACTAGACAATTTTGTTTTTGGGTTGAGGCTTGACCACCTCTTGCATGGCTCTGTCTATCTCTTCTGTGCCCTATGCCTGATGGATTACCTCAATTTCCGTAAAGGGCGCATCCTTTTGGTCGCAATACTCATAGGCCTGACGACAGAATTTGTGCAGCATCTGCTGCCCTATCGTGGTTTTGATGTGAATGATTTGTTGGCCAATACGATGGGATGCATCCTGGGGTGGGCTGCCATCCTGCCTATTTTGAGCCGTAGGAGAAAAATATACAACCTCAAATAACCCATATAGTTCATTGCAGAAATAATCAATATTCAAACCAATTGAGATGTCAGACACACTTGTAATTACGCCAACGTATAACGAAAAAGAGAACATAGAGAATATCATCCGTAAGGTTTTCTCGCTCGAGAAGGGATTTGATATGCTGATTGTCGAGGATAATTCGCCCGACGGTACTGCAGATATTGTGAAACGTCTCATGCAAGAGTTCCCCGACCGTCTTTTTATCAAGGAGCGTAAAGGCAAATTGGGCCTTGGAACTGCCTACTTGGACGGTTTCCGTTGGGGGTTGGAACACGGCTATGAGTACATGATAGAGATGGATGCTGACTTCTCGCACAACCCTGACGATTTGCCACGCCTGTACGAAGCTTGTGCTTCAGGCAAGGGCGATGTTGTCGTAGGCTCTCGCTATGTGGATGGGAAGATTAGTGTGGTCAACTGGCCTATGGGACGACTGATGATGTCTTATTTCGCTTCGGTCTATGTACGTCTGATAACAGGCATGAAAGTGATGGACTCTACTGCCGGCTTTGTCTGCTATAGCCGTCGAGTGCTGGAGAAGATGAAGTTCGACAAGGTGAAATTTGTCGGCTATGCCTTTCAGATTGAGATGAAGTATACCGTCACGCGGCTCGGTTTCAAGATATACGAAGTACCCATCATCTTCACCGACCGGGTGCTTGGCACCTCCAAGATGAGCATGAAGATATTCAAAGAGGCCTTCTTCGGGGTCTTCAATCTACGGTTAAGGAATTGGAAAAAATACTGAGAAATATGAAGAAATCATTCTTTTTAGCTATCGCGCTGACTCTGGCAGTCAGCGTTTTTGCACAAAACAAGCTGCTGAGTTCCAAACAACTTATGTCGGGTAACCTCTATCCCCATGCACCCATGCGTGGCATACAGTTCGTTGGCAGCACCAACCAGATTGCCTATATTCAGGATACGGCTCTTTATATGGGCCAGCCTGGCAAGACAAAAGTCTGCCTCACTCTGTCACAACTGAACATGGCTGTTGTTGCAGCAGGTTACGAGTCGATGCGCTATATGCCTAATATCGAAATGCTCAATGCCAAAGAGTTGTGCTTCACTTATGCTGGCAAGCTTCTCCAGTACAACCTGTCCAAACGCGTCCTGACCACTATCGCCAAACACCCGTCAGACAATGCTGCCCATCAGGATATGGAAGAAAACGGGCACAAAACAGCCTACACGGTCAACAACAACCTATATGTGTATAACGACGGCAATGTGTTCTCCATTGAAAGCCCCGACCAAGACATTATTTACGGCCAGTCTGTCCACCGCAATGAGTTCGGCATTGAGAAAGGTACTTTCTGGTCCCCAAAGGGCAACTATTTGGCCTTCTATCGCATGGATCAGTCGATGGTGACCGATTATCCCCTGGTAAACACTACGGCCCGCATAGCTCGTGAACAACCCTTCAAATACCCCATGGCTGGCATGAAGAGTCATGAGGTGACCGTGGGTATCTATAACGCTTCCGTTGATTCTCTGGTATATCTTGACACCCGCAGAGACGAGAGTGTCGCCGAGCGCGAGAACTACCTGACCAACATAAGCTGGGATCCCAACGAGGAGTATCTCTATATCGCCAAAATCAATCGTGAGCAGAACCACATGTGGCTGGAACGTTATTATGTGTCCGATGGCGAGTTCGACACCGTCCTTTTCGAAGAACAGAACAGCCGCTATGTCGAACCTTGTGATCCCATGTTTTTCCGCCCCGGCCATCCCGACCAGTTTTTCTGGTTCAGTCTGCGCGATGGATACAAACACCTGTATCTCTACAACACCGACGGCCAGATGCTCAAGCAGGTGACCACTGGAAAATATGAGGTGGAAGGCATAATCGGTTTCGATGCCAAAGGCGAGAACCTCTTTATCTATGCCAATAAGGATAACCCCATCGGTCGCGCTGCCTACAAGGTGAACCTTACCACGCTGGAGATGACCCCCATCACCCCCACCGAAGGAACCCACCGCGTGACAGTCAGTGCCGATGGCACCACCGTCATAGACATCTATAGCGGGGTCAGCACACCGGGCCGCTGCAATATTTGCCGATTCAAGGGTAATAAGCTGGTCTCGGAGAAGAACCTCTACGACTTGTCCAATCCGCTGGAGGAATATGCCATGCCGAAAATCGAGATGGGCAGCCTCAAGGCAGCCGACGGCGTGACAGACCTTTACTACCGTCTCATCACCCCTCCAAACATGGAGGCAGGGAAAAAGTACCCCACCTTGGTGTATGTCTACGGCGGTCCTCACAGCCAGCTTGTCACCGACAGCTGGTTGGGAGGCGGCAACCTATATTTTCTCTTCTTGGCTCAGCAGGGTTACGTGGTCTTCACCCTCGACAACCGAGGTACGGACAACCGAGGCTTTGAGTTCGAGAGCTGCACCCACCGTCACCTCGGACAGATTGAAATGGCCGACCAGCTGGAAGGTGTCAAATTCCTTCAGTCGCTGCCCTACGTCGACAAAGACCGCATGGGTGTCGAAGGGTGGAGCTTCGGTGGCTTCATGACCATCACGATGAAACTGGCCCACCCCGAGATATTCAAAGTGGGATGTGCTGGTGGACCCGTCATCGACTGGAAATGGTACGAAGTGATGTATGGCGAGCGGTATATGGACACCCCACAGGAAAACCCCGAGGGCTATGACAACAATTCGTTGCTCAATAAGGCAAAAGACCTGGACGGCCGTCTGCTAGTCATCCATGGGGCCGAAGACAACACCGTGGTGTGGCAGAACAGCATCGAATTCATCGATGCCTGTATCAAGGCAGGCAAGCAGGTGGACTACTTCATCTATCCCCACCACGAACACAACGTCCGCGGCTACGACCGCATACACCTTTACGAGAAGATGTTCGACTACTACGAAACCTTCTTGAAGTAAATAAGGATAGCACCTATTTAAGGTGAATGAGAAAAGCAGAGACGGCAAGGTGAGTCGCCTCTGCCTTTTTGTTGTTTCGTAGCAAGGGTCGTCAATAGTTTTCCCGAAGCCAGTCGCTGAAGTAGTGGACTATGACGTAATAGCCCATGTTGCCCGATGAGATAACCCCTTTCTCGGTTAAACCTTTTAAGACCGATTGGATAAAACTGCCTAGCTGACTGGGTTCCATCATCCAGATTGGAATGAGGACTCCTCCATGCCCCCCCCAAAAAAAAATTGCTAGGCTTGTAACATTCCGGTTGTCATATACGACTATTCAGGCAAAATGATGAAAAAATAAACGAAGAAGGAAATGGACACAAAGCAAAACATACAACGAAATAGGAATACTGCACAAGATAGCAACGGCAGTGTAATTGGGAAAATGTTCATATTTGGGATTCCCGTCATCATAATTGGAATATACACCTTGGCGGTTGTCCAGAATTTGCTCGATTGAGGTTTTGAGAAAAAATACGCCACCATGTAACATTTTGGTTACGCCATACGACTATTCTTAGCAAAAGAAACGAGAAAAATGTCCGACAAGGAGAAACTAGAACGATACGACAAACTGATAGCCAATCACAAAGGGTTGATTGTAAAAGTATGTCAGACCTACTGTCGCTACGACTACGAGGCGGCTCGCGACCTCTACCAAGACATTGTTCTCGAAATATGGACGCACATAGACAAGTTTAAAAAAGAAAGTTCCGAAGCAACGTGGATATGGCACCTGGCAGTGAACACTGCCATTGATAAGCTGAGGAAAGAGCAGCGGAGGCCGGTGCTGGTGCTTGGAACACCGCTGCCCGAAAGAGGCACAGAGGAACGTCCACGGCGCATCGACGACCTCTACGAGGCTATCGCACACCTCAACACCGACGACCAGATGCTGGTCAATGCCAGACTGGAGGACTACAGCTACGAGGAGATTGCCAAAGAGACGGGCGTGAGCGAAGGGGCTCTACGAGTGCGTTACAACAGAGTTGTGAAACAGTTACGACAAATCATGAAAGGGAAATAAACCATGCAGGAAGACAAGTTCTTAGATGATTACAAGCAGACCTGGCAGCAGGATAACGAGGCGATGGCACGTATAGTTGACATACCCTTGGAGACACTGCACGAGAACATCGCACGCCATGAGCGTCGCAAGCACAGCCGTAGGATTGTGTGGACGACACTAAGTGCTGCCGCGTGTTTGGCATTTGCAGTAACTTCGGGCATCCGCTACCTGATGCCCTATACTCCTAGCGACAACCCAACAATGGTGGCGGAGAACCGCAGGGCAGTCACCACCCACATATTCGAACAGACCTCCCCTGTAGAGCAGCCATCACATAAGAAGGTGGGCACCACTCCTATCGCAACTAGAAGCCCCCAATTGCAACAAGTAACCTTATCGCAAGCAACACTACCCGAGGAGTCTGCAACACCAGCAGAACCAGTCGTAGACATCCATCCCGACGCATTGCCCACACACGTATTCGAGGACAATGTGATTGAGACCAACCGCCTTGTGGCGAAGGGCGAAAAAAAAGTTGAGGGTACAACGGTTGAGACTGAGGGGCTGGTGAAGATTGTGTCGCCGTCGCGCAACACCTTCCACGAGGCCATCGTAGAGCCGCTGCTCGCCTTAGTGACATACGACATGTAAGACTATAGTAAACAGAGATCTCTATCCATAGATTATTCACACATTTAAACACAACTGTAAAATGAAAAAGATTTTGGCAACCCTATTTATTGCAGCAGCCCTGTTGACTGCCTGCACCGAAAAAGAGGACAACGGAAATAATAACAACCCGGCTCAAGAACCCACCACCGTGTCACTGGCAGGCTCCTCTTGGGTGGGAACAGTGAACAACGACCCCGAAGAGCTGCACTACGGTGGCGGAGTACTGATTACCTCGGCAACGTATCGTGCGATGTTTACTGACACACTGAACGGAACGCTGTCGTACCAGATGACGACACTGGTGGACGGCGAAGCCTATGACGACGAGGACACAACCGAAATCACCTACACCTTCGACGGCACTGCGAGTGGCGTAATGATGGTGGAAGGGGAACCGATGCCGTTCCGCTACAACGCTACGGACAACACTATCGTCATACCTGTCGACAACGAGGGTGGGAACGAACTGGTAGTATCGGAGATTGTACTGCATAAAGAATAACCTTTTTACATACCTCCCGCCTAACGGTAAACCCTCCACTGGAGGCTTTAATTCCCTCTAAAGAAGGGACGGCTGACGCGGGCGAACACTCAAATCTTCAAACAATATGAAAAAGATTGCCATAATAATGTTATTCCTGCTGGCTGCACTGGGAGCGACGGCGCAGGAGCCGACAAAGCTGATACAACGGCTGGACTTGAGTTCACAGAAGTATCTGATGATACACGTAGGGGGTGAATATACCTCGGTGGTCATCTATCAGGACACAGAAGACTATGTGGCGGTGCGCAATCCGCTATGGAACGACACTTCGCTGACCAGCCAGCCTCTGTTCGAACTGACCCAGAGCGACTTCTTCTACACCCTTTGGGTGGGTGGGAATGCTCGTACAGGAGTGATAGAGATACACGCCAAGCGCGACAACTTGGACATCTACAGCTGCCTGTACAACCATGTCGGGGTATACCCTGCCAAGGCTGGCGACACGGTAAGGCTGAGGTCGATCCGCGTGCAGACCGACGACTACAGCATGGTGGAGATTGGTACTCCGCTGCTAGCTGAGGATGTGCGGCTGATTGCAGAAAAGCACTCTTCCATCTACTACCATACCTATATGGCCGAACGCTACTCGGAGAACACCAAGGAGAGCGGCATTATTTACGGCGGCATACGCAATGGGGAGTCGCTGGCGAAGAAGCACCGTCTCTTCGACTACAACACCGAAGGCTACAAACTGATGGAGCACCGCTACCGCCCCGCACAGCGGCTGCACCTGTCAGTAACTGCCGCACTGCTGTCGGCGGGCAGTAAACCACTTTCGGGCTTTGGGTGGACGGAAAACCGCTACTATGAAGATTACCCCTATCCCGAGATGAAGACAACGTTGGGATGCTACCAGCTGACGATGAGCTACGACATCGTGTGCCGCAAACACTTTGCCTTCGGGCTGGGGCTAGAGTATTCCTACAATCGGTTCAAGTACCAAGACCCCTATGTGGACTTCTACTACAACCGCTATGAACCAGATGAGTATGGTCGGCCCGACAATAACTATTTGGTGCCGATGGAGCCCCCCATCGGTGGAGGCGACTCACTACAATACTGGAGCAGCCAGCTGACCGCCAAATATGTTGCCATACCTATCGGAGTGACCTACTATGCCGACAAAAACCATCGCAAAGGCTTGCATGTGGGGTTGGAACTGGTGCCCAGTTTTGCCATAAACGATGGCACTTTAAACCGCCATTACAGTCAATGGGATGAACAAGACGGCACCAACCATGTGTCGGGAGTTATTATCAATAGCAAGCAGCCCATTCAGTTGTACACATTGTTAGACCTACGGCTCAACATCGGCTGGGGAGCTTGGAGCATAATGATGCAGGGCTCTCCTGACTCTGCCAACAGGAGTTTCTCCTCTAGCGGCAGCGGCCTGATTAATGTATACTCATTCCGTATGGGTGTGAGGGTAACCCTTTGAGATAGTAAGAAGTAAGAACTAAAAAAACATCAAAATGAAAAAGACATTCGTCATCATAACTCTCCTGTTGAGTATTGCCTGTCAGGCGCAGGAGAAACCCGACTTTTGGCACAGACCATTCTGGCACAATTTCACTGTGGGCACAGAGTTCTGTCACACTGTAGAGCCATACTACGGATACGACAAAGGCCTCTTCCGCAACCATCCCAACAACTCCGCCAATCTGGTGGTGTCGTACGATGTGAGCAAAAAATGGTCATTTGGGGCTTTCGTAGGGTATTACGGCTCGCACCGCGAAACTGAAAATTGGCCATATAGCATGTACACACCAGAAAACGGCACCTCGTCAGAGATTACAATGGTAAACGAGGCAAGTTTCTCATTCGGGCTGGAGGCAACGTTTCATTTGTTGCCTTTACTGTACAAGGAAAGCACCCCCTTCGACTTATCGCTGAGTGCCCGCGTTGGGAGAAACCCGCGCGACTTGGACATAGGCCTGGGCATCGGGCTTGGATATAGCCCACTAAAATGGCTGACCATCTATGGCAAAGCCTTCTACGGAGCATTCGGTTTCCCCAACGGCATGCAAGAGAGTGGCTTCCACAACCACCTAGTGTTCGGGGTGAACGTAAGGCCCTTTTTGAAGTAAGAGCTAAGAGGTGGTTGAAGTCTTTCACCTATTATTGAAAGTGTAGAAGAGTTCTTGTGTGTAAGAAAAAAAACCATCTCGGCAGACCAGTGCCGTAAACAGGAATACGGCGTTCCTGTAATTGAAGTAATGAACGCCCGCGTCGAGCGTGGTTTTGCAGGAAGAGGCGAAGTGCCAGCCCCCGAAATTGGCGGCATCACTAGGGCAGCAGCTACACGGGTAGTGATTTCGACTAATCAAGGAAAGAGAACTGAAATGAAGAAAAACCTTGTTTCTTCAGCGTCCCTAGCATTTCTAGTCGGGCTATTGGGCATCACCTCCTACGAGAAGGAAGAACAAAGAGTACCAATTATTGGGAATATAAAGAGAGCTATGAACAGGCTGCTATTCATAGCTCTCGGTATCTGACCAAATGATTGTATGGTTTAGTTTACATCCTTGACTAAACGGACTTTAGGTACTGTATTTCTCTGCATTCCTGAAATAGTTACGCTATTCCATGAGATTGACAGCCCATAAGAGTCCCATTGAGTATTAGACCCCCTGTCAGCATGAGTAGATGTCCATGAATCACTTACTATAAATACAGCTCCAGCATTTTCCATTTCCGTCCATTGTTCGGCAGTATAGTAATTAAGATTAAAGCCATTAAACCCTAATCCTTCATTGAAATCAATCCCATTAGGTAACACCCAATGGTCTGGCAAAATTACTAATCCACCATATGTGCGATAGGAATTAACAACATTTGCAACCCCCCATTTCACGGAATGTCCACGACGTTCGAAGAGCAAATATTGCCACTCTTCTGCAGACAAAGTACGCCATTGTTGAGGTTGATTACCGCCATTCAGTATAGAATTGTAGACACCCCAATCAGCATAGGCATATGGGCCTGTTAGATCATTTTGTGGATTTCCTCCAACAAGATAATAGCTGCTTTCCATACCTCCTTGATAAGGTTCTGGGTATGGTTGAAAATGGATAGCACCACTATTCCATCCACTTGTCCCCCATGGAAAACGATGAATCCATTGGGTTGAAAAGTCATATGAAGAAAGGTTATTCACATCATAATATCGAAATGCATCAAATTTCCATGTCCCAGCTGCCGTGTTGCCATCAGCTACATTATGTGTTCCGAAGCCCGTGTACATTAGGCTACCCTGAGAGAAACGTACTTTCTTTGTAGGACTCACTGAAAACTCTCCATTCAAGGTTCCTGCATCGGGCACAAACTCCATGTCATTGTCTCCAAGTGTGATAGTAAATATACCGCTGCGCTCAATGCTGAAACTGTGTCCAGAAGTAATGGTCTTGGTGCAGACACTGCCGTCAGCGGTATAAATCATGATAGTGAATCCTGCTCCATATGTGGCAGAAGGCATCGCAATGTAAAAGTCCTTGGCCGTGGAGATATCCTGTGGATTGGTTATAGAAAGTATCACTTGATTTCCACCATTGGCGGTGAAACTAATTGAGGGATTGCCATTATTGTAAACCAGTTGATGCATACCCCAAAGGCGTTGACCGGTGTTAGCTGTGGCTAATTCTATGCCCACAACGCTTTTTCCGGTGGCTTGCAGGCGTAGGCGCAGGGCGCCGCAGAGGTTCTTAAACTCCAGCTCGCTGTTGCTGGAGCGGGCCATCATGGGGAACTGCTGTAGGGAGCCGTCGGTGCTGGTCTGTACCGGCGGTAGCAGAATTACAGCTTGTCGCTGTGCCAGGCTGGCTGGGTAGATGGCGGTGTAGGTGGGGTCGCCGGGGTCGTCACCCTCGGTAAAGTTGAAGGTGGTGACATACTCGCCCACGTTGCTAGTGGTGTAGGTACCCATGCCGTCCGACCCCCAAACGGCAATTTTGTCTCCGTCGGTCCAGCGCAGCACGTCACCGTCAAGCATCACCTTGCCGTTGCCGTCGGTGCAACGCTCCACGGTGGCGGTAAATTCAGAAATGGTTGTTTTCTCCTTTTGGCACGATACCAAAGCGAAAACTGTCATGGTGGCCAATGCCACCCCGTGTAATGTAAGTTTCTTCATAGTGCGGTGGTTTGATTAGGTGAATAATGTGTTGTCGCCAGAGCCGGTTTCTTGAAGCCCTTCGCCGGTACTCTCGCCGAGAATTCTGCTGCCAGCAAAGCCCCTCTCGACACGGACTTGCATCGTTTCTACCATCGGAGTTAGGTACTCCTTTTTCATTTGTTTGTTCATTAATTTCCACCCTGTTATATCCCATCGGGCGCGTCGGTTTTGTGCTGCCCGATACCCGTGGGGCGGAAAAAAGTACTAATCATGAAAAGGCACATATAAAAAGAAGCGCGGGTATCAAACTCATCGTTTATCCCGCTACCAAGGCTCTCGCATGCCCATTTCCCGAAGATAAACAATGCCGAGCCCACGCTGTGCAGATATACGAACTAACGCATATTACACACCAATAGGCGTTGGCGTTGTAATACCGTGCGGGAAATTGAGAATTTGCGAGATTCTAGTAGCCGCAGATAAAACGTTCAGCTCAACGTCTTTTTGTTATGTCCTGTCACCCACCCACTTGCCCATCAGGGACTCGGCTGGATGACATTGCAAATATACGCCTTTTTTTGAATATGGGTATCTTTTTCTTACAAAAAAGCAGTGCAAACGCATGAAAACTGTCTACAGAATGGCGCCATCCATCTACTTTGAGGGCGCGTGTCTTCGACACGCTGCCATAGTTTCACTTGGCATACCCCACACTGTAAGTATGGGGATGACGAGAGTTTGTCTTTTCGAGGCAGGGTGTAGAAGTCCTCTCAATTGTATGCACAGAGATTTCCTGACCAGCACCGCAAAGGGGCTTGGAGGTAATGAAAAGATTAGGGTACGGGGTCGTAGCCTGAGCCGCCCCAAGGATTGCAGCGGAGGATGCGTCGGAGGGCCAGCCAGCCGCCTTTGAAGGGGCCGTATTTCTTTATAGCCTCAACGGCATATTGTGAGCAGGTGGGCGTGTAACGGCAGGCAGCAGGGGTGAGGGGCGAGATAAAGTGACGGTAGAGCCAGATGAGGCTGAGCATTATTTTGGAGAGTACAGTGCTCAAGAACTGCCAAAGGCTGTAAGCTCCTTTACAGAGGTTGTTCCACAGCTGTTTCATGGTTCGTAAGGAGCTTGTTTGAAATGTCCTCGATAAGGAGGGGTATGAGTTTGTCGAACTTGTGGTAGAGGGTGCTGTATTCCATGATTGAGTTGTGAATATAGTTGAGGGATAGTACGATGGCGATGTTGTTATTGTGCAGGAAGGTGTGTAGTTCGGGCTTGTGCAAGCGGTAGCATTCGCGTGTCAGCCGTTTGATGCGGTTGCGGTCGACGGCAAGGTGGTTTTTTTTCTTGGAGGTGACAACCATCACCTGTAGTGGAATCCCGTCGGGGAGTGCGTCCTGCCGGACAGGCATCCAGTGGATGCTGTAAGGGAAGAGCATGAGCCGGTGGCCTGCATGGTACAATTCACCTATCAGCGTGTTGCTGCATAGGTGTTCTTGTTTGCCAAATGTATACATGATAAGGCAATTCAGGTTGAATAGAAGGTGCCTCCGGCAAGAGGACTGTAGCTATCAGCTTTCGGAGGTCTCTTCTTTGGCTTTCTGTGAGGCTGCTTTTTGTGCTTGACGTTCTGCTCTGCGGGCAGCGGCCTGAGCCTTACGCTCCTCTTGTAGCTGTCTGTATTTGGCCTTGTTGGCAAAAACGGACTTGTTCTTCTTTCCGCCATTGATGCCGCCGATGCTGCTAGAGAGGCCACGGACGTGTCCCAAGTCTTTCTTGAGAGCGGAAGAGCGGGTGATGACTACGTCGTCCTGACCTTTGCCGTTGATGTAGTTTTCAATAGCCATTGCCATGGAGGGGGAGGTTTTGGTGGGGGCGGCAATGGTCAGCTTAATGCCTGCGGACTTCAGGGCAGAATGGGTGGAAGGGCCGAAAGCGGCAATCATGATATTCTCTTCAGCAATATCGGGGAAGTTCTTTATCAGAGAACGGACTCCGATGGGAGAGAAGAGGCATATCATGTCAAAGTCATTGAGGTTGAATTGGGTGAGGTCACGGGGTACAGAGGTGTACATGGTGGCCTTGGTGTATTTGAATTTGGCTTTGTCAAGGAGTTTGGTGTATTCGGTCTGCTTTTCGTCAGAGCAGGGGAAGAGGAATTTTTCTTCGCGGTGTTTCTGAAGGACTTCGATGAGTTCGGAGAAGTACTGGTTGCCGAAGAATATTTTGCGTTTGCGGTATTGTATGTAGTTCTGTAGGTAGAGGGCGATGGCTTCGGTGGCGCAGAAATACTTCATCGTGTCGGGGATAATTTCACGGAGTTCTTTGGCGAGACGGAAGAAGTGGTCGACGGAGTTTTTGCTGTTGAAGATAACAGCGGTATAGTCGGAGAGGTGGATGCGTGATTTGCGAAATTCTGAGGCGGTGAGACCGACGACTTCAAAGAACTTGTAAAAAGTGATGTCGATGCCGTATTTATTGACTAGATTTCTGTACGGGGACTTCTCAAGATCGGCAGGTTCGGGCTGCGAAATCAGGATTTTTTTGACTTTCATGAAATATTGTTCTTTTTACACAATTCGCTAATTAATAAGAAATTGCAACCTTAATTATGATGATTATCGGTACAATTTCAAGGATGCAAAGATAATAAAATAAATAGAATTTCGGGGTTTTTGAAAATGTTAAAATAAGTTGCAGGCCACGAATCAGCCTTACGATGAAGAGCAAACCGAGGATTCCGGCAAGGATGTAGAAGAACGTCTCGCCCATTGTGTCGGTATAGAAGATGAAAAAGGCCAGCGCGGTGGCTGCAATGGCATAGAGCAGATGGTAGATGTAGTTGCTTGAGAGGTAGATGTGGGTGGCCTCTTGGTTGTTGAAAGCGTTGCCGAGAAAACGGATGATTCCGTTGCGGAGGAAGTAGACCAGATAGCAGACTAGGAGCAGCGAGAGATATTGCAGGATGTCCATCCATGTGTTGTTACCATGGGATAGGAAATAGAAGAATCCGACCAACGACATGGGGATGAGCATGATGAGGGCGATGGGCACTAGGTCTTGGGAGTGAGTGAGGTTGGTGTCGCGCAGCATACGGTCCATGGCGCGGTGGTCTATGGCCGACTGGAGTAGGTTGAGCATGCTGATTTGCTTGTGGCGAAGGAAGAAACAGATGAGGAAGATGGAGAGGGCGATGAATCCGAAGTACCACCCGGAAGTCTCGGCGTGGTGTATGGTTATTTCGTGGTTGTGCTGTACTGCCAGTTGGCTGTGGGTGAAAAGGCTCTTCCGCACATGTGGTGCAGTTTGCTCTACAGGGGTGAAGATGGAGTCGTAAATGCAGGGATGGACAGAGTTGAGGGTGGCGTCGGCAGAGCTGTCGGCAATCATGTCGAATGGAGCGCAGTAGGGCGGCAGTGTGTCAATTTGCTGCATCTGTTATTCTGTTACAATCAATTTATGTATGTGGCGGTTGCCGACCTCGTCGTGCAACACGAGCAAATATACCCCTAAACGTAAGGGGGTGGTAAAATATTGTGTGGAATTGACGTGGGGTGGTATTAAAATTTCGTCCACCTTCCTTCCGTTGATTTCAAATAGCTGAATGATTCGACTTTGGGTGCTTTCTTGCAACTCGATATTTAGCAAATGTGAGGTGGGGTTGGGGTAGATACGGTATGGTGGTTCCTTGGAGGGGCTTTCGATGTTCAGAGGGGTGTGGTTTTCTGAAGTGCCATAGGGACGGCTCCAGAGGGCGAGGGGAATGCGGATGTCGTCGATGTGGGCGCAGTCGTCGCGTTCGCTTAAGGCAGCGTCTTTTTGGTAAATCCATTGCAGCAGATGCCTTCCTGCCGCCAGCGGGCGGGCATAATACCGCCATCCGCTGCTGCCGCTCCAATAGCCACACCTGCGGCCGTCAATAAAGAAGTAGAGCCAGTCGTGAGCCTCGCTAGAGACGTTGAAGAAGAATGTGATGCTGTCGTCAGCCAAAGTCTCAACCTCCAGTTCCAAGACGGACTTCTGCAAATGGTCTATGATGGCCGAACGGGCGGAGAAGAGGCCTTGGTGGGCGAATAGGCTGTCGATGGTCCAAGGGAAAGGTCCCCTGTTGAACCATGGAAGATTGTCGAATGTGCCGGACTCGAATCGTTCGTAGGTGGAGTAGGGGACAAGCCAGCCTTCGCGAGTGTCGTGCCAACGGCCTTTATGTGCTGAAATGGTGAGATGTATATGGTCATTTTCATTGTCCCAATAGGTGGGGAAGGAATAGTGGAACGGTGCGGACTGGGTGCTTGTGTGCATGTCGAATATCAGAGTGGCAGAGTCGGCGGGGTGGGAGAGTTCGGCATTGATGACAAAGTGGTGGTTTGGTACGATTGATTGGACGGTGTTGCCGGAAGAATCAGCGAGGCGAATCTGGAGAATTCGAGGACGTATGTCGGGAGTGTGGGCATAGAGGTGCAGGGTGCTGTAGGGGGAATGCGCGCTGTCGTAGGCTGTTAGGCATGCCTTGATGAGCGGCTCGATTCCAATTGTGTAGTTGTGTAGTTGTGTAGTGACCGTGGTGTCGGACAAAGGGGGAAGGCTGTGGATTGTGATGGGCTGTGGGGTGTCGAATGTGGCTCCGGCAAGGCTGTCTCCGGATGTCTGAGTTAAGGCGACGGTGTGTTGAACCACTGGGGTGCGCCCCATGTTCTTAATGACTATGTGTAGCAGTGTGTCTTCGACATGGTAGTCGGTGGCAGCCAGGAATCCTTCTTCACGAGTTGGGATAGGAAGAGTCATTATTTGAGCGATGTCGCCGGGGCGGCTGGCCGTAAGTGTGATGCTGTCACCGTCAAGCCCACGATGAAGGTAAAGGGTCACACTGCTATCGTTCTGGCTGCTGGCAGTAGCTAGGAGGAGTGTGTCCTGGGTGGCGCAGATGCGTGTGTGGGGCGGGCAGGAGACCTGGAGGGCCGTGATGCCGGCTTGTATAGGGGACTGGGGTGTCAGCTGGAGGCTTTCGGGTTGGCCGACGAAGGGAGTCATCGAAGGGTCTCCTAGGAGGCAGTAGGTCTCCCAATAGAAGGCGTCGAAGGGAGAGCCCGATTGCGACACGGCCTTGCATCCGGCATAGAGCATGGCTCCCAGGGTATAGTTGTTGTAGAGGGGGGTTAGAAGGCTGTCAAATGCGCCCGGCAGGGTGCTGTCGTAGGAAGGGGTGAGGGCGGCTGGGTATTTGGCTCCTACGGCCCAGTAGTAGTCTTCGGCCCACAGGGTCTCGTTGCTGGCCCCTATCGCACCGATAGCCCCTCCTTCGTTGCGGCGTAACAGCTGTTCGCCATAGCAAGTGCCGTCAAAGGCGTTTGATAGGCAGCAGTTGTTGACGAACAGGGTGGGGACAGGATTACCAAGGGTGTCGATGCTACGGTAGCTGATGGTTGGGCTGCTCCATCCGCTGCGGGTGCAGTGGGAGGTATAGTTCACCAGCGCGTTGCTCATCTGCAGGGTGGATAAGATACTGTCGGTTAATGTGGCAGATTCCGGGTTTCGGAAACAGATGGTGTCAAGGTGTGGCCGGTGTCGGGCTGCCAGCTGCGAAAGGTAGTTCACCTGACCATTGGTTGTTTCAGGTGCGGGAGTCCTGTTTTCGCGACCGGCAATCAAGACTAGGCGATGTGCCGAGGATGCCCATTCGCCTTGTTCGTAACGGACTATCTTCCCCACCACATGGGCCAGCTCACTGCTGTCAGTCACGGAGAGGCGTCC
The DNA here is from genome assembly GCA_017441565.1 of Bacteroidales bacterium. Classification (GTDB taxonomy): domain Bacteria; phylum Bacteroidota; class Bacteroidia; order Bacteroidales; family P3; genus Colimorpha. The sequence goes on from JAFRXG010000090.1 coordinate 22,041, forward strand.
CACGTAGGCCTCTGGGACATAGTCGCCAGTATACTCTCCATAGTACATGTCTGTTACAGAGGAGTTCAAGGCCGAAGGGGTGTATTTGCCAGTAAAGGCCTGGATGCGGTTCACGTCGCCCACCAGAAGCACATATTTCTGCGCCGGAAATGCTGACGAAGCATTTAGGTATCGTTCCTTCAGGCGGAATCGGATGCTGTCGCAGAGATGCGTTTGGAAGACGAGGGTTTCGACGCGATAGCCCTGCTGCCTTTTCCATTTGATGAAAGGCTGAAGGGGTGCGAGCAGGTCGGGTCGAGTGACCACCAGAAAGGTACCTGCCAAGGAGTCTGGGCTGGATGGTTGTTTGCGGTATTGTGGGAAAATGGCAGGCACTCTGTCGGCGGGAAAGACTGTGTTGCCCGATTTGGTTACATAGTCTTGTGCGTTGGCCGTCAGGGTCAAAAGAATCATTCCTAGGAGGAAGAACTTCCGTTTGAAACACTCAGCTGTCTTCATTTTCGAGTGCAAAAATACCAAAAAAATGTAATATGATAAAAAAAAGTTGTATCTTTGCATCGCCAATTATAGACTTTTATCTAAGGAAAAAAAAGAAATAAAATATATATTGACCTATGAAAAAGTTAGTAAGAATGTTATTGCTGGCAACCGTTTTGCTGCTGCCATTCTTTGCACAGTCGCAATTTGTCGACTACTCATGCTCGTTCAACGATGACTCCGATTCTGCGGGTTGGATTTTTGTGAATGGTTCCGAAACCAACAAATGGTGTATCGGGACTGATTCTGTCAATGTGGGAGGCCGGGCTTTGTTCATTTCCAGCACGGATTCTTCCACCAACTCCTACAACACAGGCAATCAGAGTATCGTCTATGCCTACCGCTCTTTCGAATTGATGGCGGGTTCTTATTACCTTTCGTATAACTGGAAGGCCTACGGCGAGTCGAACTACGATTATATGCGGGTCTTCTTAGCCCCCAATAGTGCCACGCTTACTGCGGGAATACTGCCCGATGGCAGCACATCTACCTATAATTATAGCGGGGTTCCCAGTGGCTGGATTCCGCTTGACGGTACAGCCCGTATGAATATGGCCAACTCTTGGCAGACATTCGCTACTGAATTCTCCATTTCTACGGCCGACACCTATAAGCTGGTGTTCATGTGGTGCAATGACGGTTCAGCAGGCTCCAATCCTCCTGCTGCGGTCGACAACATCCTGTTCATACAACCGACGTGTGCCACCCCTGCTTCGCCTTACGTCCTCAACCTCATGCCCTACTCGTTCGACTTCTTTTGGTCGGACTACAGCGATGGGAATGCTACTTCATGGGTTGTGGAGCTGGACTCGGCTACTCAGGTCTATGGGCAGGGCACCATTTTGAACGTGTCAGACACTTCAATCTCTTTTTCGAACCTTACACCCAATACCGACTACACCGTCCATGTCTATGCCTTGTGCGGATCAGACACCAGTATGATACTGACCTATATGGTTCATACCCCATGCGTACTCCTTACCACCCTGCCCTATTACCAAGATTTCGAAAGCACGCTTAGTGGCAGTTCCACCTCCTCCTATTTTGTCGATTGCTGGGTTCGTAACAACGATGCCACGACATATTATGGCTACCCATACGTATACAACAGCTCTACCTATTCCCACAATGGAGGTGCCAAGGGGTTGTATTGGTACAATTCCACCTCAGGACCCTCATACGGCAGCTACCAATGTGTCGTGCTACCAGGTATTGACACCGATGTTGCCCCTGCCAGCCACCTTCAGCTCACTTTCTGGAGTAAGGTTACGAGCTCTGGCTACCGCGCAGTTTTTGAGGTGGGCGTGATGAACAATCCCCTTGACATCAGTTCCTTTGTCCCAGTAACAACTGTCAATGTCAATTCAACCGACTGGCAACGCTTTGTCATTCCCTTGGCCAATTATACCGGTCAGGGCAATTTCATCGCCGTCATGGCCAGGTCAACTACGGGCAGCTGGTATGCAGCCTTGGACGAGTTCCTTGTCGAGCGCATTCCTGCCTGCTCGCCGGTCAATCATGTCGAGGTCAATACAACAGGAACCACAGGCTGCCTCCTCTCATGGGATGTGATGACGAATACTTTAAGTGATCCGGCCAGCTATGCGGTGCAGGTGCAAAGCACCAGCACTGGGACTATCCAATTCCAAACCACCGTCAGTGAGCCCCGTTGCTTGGTAACAGGACTCAACCCCGGTGATTCATACAAGGCTAAAGTGCGGGTTATCTGCTCCAACGACAGCATCAGCGCTTGGGACAGCGTCATCTTCACTACCCATAATATGCCCTGCCTTGTAACTGACCCCAACACCACCGATACCATAGTTTTCAACACTGGTACAAGCCAGGTTTCTGGCGTTCCGGTCTACAACAGTTGGGGCAATACTATTTGCCAAAGCATATACACAGCCGAAGAACTGAACGCCATGGGCATCTATGCCGGCATGATAGCGGGTCTGGACTACACCTTCACGACCAATTCTTCCTATGCTAAAGTGTTCAGCATCTATGTCACTTCGGCTAACAGGACTACATATTCTTCCTCCTCCGATATGGTGACGGTCCGCACCCAGGACCTCGTCTACGGGCCTGCCTCCCATCCGCTGAACACTAGCGGCACGGTTCATTACGAATTTACTCAGCCGTTTATGTGGGACGGTTCCAGCAGTTTGATTATCACCACTATGATGAATCAGCCCAATGGTGCCAGCCACTCCTCTTCGGGATTCTATGGCTACAGCACTTCAGGTTCGTATACTCGCACCATCTATCGTTATCAGGATGGCACCCAGTATACTCCGTCCAACAGCACTAGTGGTAATGGTGGCACCAGCACCTATCGCCCCACCATCACTATCTATACTTTGGGGTGCAGCCAGTTTGACACTTGTGCCGCACCAACGGTTATCTTGAATCGCCTCACCGTCGACACTGCCGCCATCTCATGGATTCCTGGCAACAACGAGACCTCCTGGAATGTCCTTTATAAGGCGGCCGATGATGCTACTTGGACTACCGCCGTATCAGGGTTGACAACCAACCAATATACCTTTACCACCCTCTTGCCGATGACCAGCTATCAGGTGCGTGTAGTGGCCAACTGTGGTTCTGCCGATACCTATGCCGAGGTTGTATTCACAACACCCTGTGTCTCGATAACCACACTCCCATTCTATGAGAATTTCGAGAATTTTGTTGCCCCTTCCAACAGTCAGGATATTACTGAATGTTGGCACCGTGGGACCAACTATTCATATAACTATCCTTACGTCTCCACCAGCTATGCCCACAGCGGGGCAAAGTCCATGTATTTTGTCAATCCCGGCTCTTCCTACTATGACTACCTGGCCCTGCCTCCCTTTGCAACGAGTGTTGACAGTCTGCAGATTAGTTTCGCGGCCTATAAAACCAGTGCCAGCTACTCTATTCAGGTGGGTGTGATGACCGACCCTGAAGACTTCGGCACGTTCACTCCTGTGGCTACCGTTTCGCCGGCCAGCACCAGTACATGGGAACTGTTCGAGGTACCCCTCAACGATTACTATGGTAATGGCAATTATATAGCATTGGGCTATTCGGGTTCGTCAAGCTATATGTATATCGATGACATCGAGGTGTCCGTGATACCTGACTGCCCTCGTCCGAGAAACATCACTTTCAGCAATATCACTACCACAACCGCGCATGTTGATTGGGTTGACACCAATGCCAACTATTTCGAGATTGAATATGGCCCTGCTGGCTTTGCCCATGGCAGTGGCACCCTTGTCACCAGTTCCTTACCTTCGGTGACTCTCTATGGCTTGCGTCATTCTTCCCGTTATGAAGTGTATGTCCGTGGTCTTTGTTCCAGCTTCGATACCTCTAACTGGTCGTTTGTATCGGCTTTCACTACCGAATGCGGCATCATCGACTCCCTCCCCTATACTCAGAACTTCGACGGCTGGGGAGTCGGAACAGGTGCCCGCCCCGCTTGCTGGACTTGTGGCGGCTACAGCTCATATCCCTATATCATGAACGTCACTGATGCAAGTAATCAGATTATCGGGCAGACCTTCTATCTCTATTCTTACTCCTCCAATCGCGTGTATGCTATGCTGCCAACCCTCGACAGCGTCTCTTACCCCAGCAATGTAGTGCAGACGGTCTTTAAAGCTTGGACCAATAACACCACATCCACCTATTATTCTCATGATGTGATTGTCGGTCTTTGCTCTACTACCGACATCTCATCCTTCATCCCCTTCGACACCATCACCCTTACCGATGTGCCGACCTTGTACGAGGTGGCCTTCGACACCTTTACGGGTTCTGCTCAGTACATTACTTTTGTATCTACTGCCACCGGGTCGGCCACATACAACTATGTCTACCTCGACAGCGTGGCTGTTGAGGTGATTCCCGAATGCCAGCGGCCCAACAACCTCGTCACCACCAATGTGCTTTCCAACGGCGTCACATTGTCGTGGAACAGCCGTAGCAGCTCCCTTGCTTGGCAGGTCGAATATGTGTACCACGGCTTTGCCATTGGCTCTGGCACCCGTATCACTACCACTAGCAACCCGCTTGTCATCACAGGTCTGCAACCCTCCACCTCCTACGACATCTATGTGCGTAGCATCTGCGGTGTGGGCGACACTTCCGAATGGAGCCGCACACCCCATAATTTCAGCACCATGCAGAATCCTGCCACCATCCCCTACTTCTTCGACTTCGAAACGTCTACCGAGTGGGACAACTGGCAGGTCAATTCCAACTCGCCCATCAACTGGTATCGAGGCAGTGCCGTGGGCAATGGCTCGCTCAACAACACCCATCCCGGTACCAATACTATGTATATCTCGGCAGACTCTGGCAGCACCTGTAGCACGCATATCAACGAAGTGGTGAACGCAGTGGCCTACCGCGATATCGACTTCGGTACCATCGACAGTAGTTTCTTGCTCTCATTCCGTGCCTCCGCTGGCGGATGCCGTGTGGGCACTAGCGTCTACGATGGCCTTGCCGTCTTCCTCGCCGACCCCAACACACCCCTCCAACCTGCATCCAATAGCCCTCTGGTCTCGCCTTGGGGCAATGTCAATGACCTTACCCTGTTGGTTGCCGTTTATGTCCAGCCTGGTTGGAACACCTACTCTGTCCTTATTGACAGTATTACTGGTGTCCACCGTCTGGTGTTCTATTGGTTCAATCAGAATACAACAACGATTGGCACCTTCTTCGGCAACCCGGCTGCCGTTGACGATATCAGTCTCCAATATGTTGAATGTCCTCGACCTGTTGGCTACCGTCTCCGCAACCTGAATATGGCTTCTGCCACCTTGGCTTGGCATGGCCGTGACGATGTCGATTACCGTGTTACCCTTCGTCACAGAGGTGCCGTGGTATCTAGCGACCTTGTGCACACCAACAGCATCCACTTGACAGAACTGATCCCCGGTACCACCTATACAGCCTATGTCCGCCGGCTCTGTGGCAGCGAGGACAGCTCGCAGGTGACCTCCTACACTTTCACCACCAAAATCTGCAACGACGGACATTTCGACACCATTGGTAATCTTGCCAATGCCAACACCTCCTACGATATCCCAGTGAACAACTATTATCGCTACTCCTATACCCAGCAGTTAGTCCAAAGCTCCGAACTCTCCGGTGCAGGCGAAATCAACGGCATAAGCTTCTATTATAGCGGTGCTAGTGCGATGACGGCTAAGACAGCCTGTACCATCTATATGGGCCACACCACACTCAGCAGCTTCTCCGGTCCCAACGACTTTGTTGCTCCCGAGGATATGCAGATTGTTTACACCGGCAGTCTCAATTGCTCCCAGGGTTGGAATCATTTCACCCTCAACATGCCATTTTCCTATAACGGCATAGACAATTTGGTGATAGCTGTCGATGATAATAGCAGTGGACTCAACACCACTTCACACACATTCTCCGTGGTTCCCAGCTCCGACATCATGTCCTTGTGCTTCTATAGCGACACATACAATCCAGATGCAACCTCGTCCGCGGGCCTCACCAACTTTATCGGCTCAAAAAACAGCTATGCCTACCGCGCACTGATGTCTTTCTCCATATGTCCTCCTAACAACTGCTCGACACCTGTCTTACGCGACCCCATCGTCCGCTCCCGTAACACCACCTTGCGTTGGCGCAACACAGGCAGCTCCTATCGCGTAGGCTACCGACTGGCTAATAGCAGTAGCTGGATTTCCGACAATATCGCTACTACCGACACCTTCTACACAATCAACTCGCTATATGTCAATACCGACTATGTCTATCATGTCCGTCAGTACTGCGACACCAACGGTGTCTCCAACTGGGTTGAAGGCGAGTTCAACTCCAGCGACGTGCCTTGTTTGATTCCGATGGACCTCCGTGTCCAGTCTGTCACCAACAACAGGGTCAAGCTGGTGTGGTCACCCGAAGAGAACAACATAGGCTACAGGGTCCATCTCTTCAACACCTATTTCGACCAGACCATCAGTGCCTATTTGGCCAGTGCCACTTTCTCGAATCTTACTTCGAACACTCGTTATTATGTGTCCGTCCAGGCCAACTGTCAGGATATTGATGATCCCAGCCAGTGGAGCGACACCATCTCCTTTGTTACCGACTACTGCCCCAATGTTACAGACCTTACCTACAGCAATCTGCAAGGCAACAGTGTGGTGCTGGACTGGGTTGAAGGCGGCCGCGCTGACCAGTGGGAAATCCAGTGGGGTCAGACCGGGTTCGTGGATGGAACAGGTGTTTATGTCATTACTGACCACCATCCTTACACGCTCACTGGGCTGACAGGAGAGACTATGTATGACATCTATGTGAGGGGCATCTGCGGCGAAGGATACTACAGTGAACAGTGGTCCAACCGTATCACCCTTACCACACCTTACAGCAGCATCAATAGCATGACTGATGATGTTCGTGTCAAGCTCTTCCCCAATCCCACCAGCTCCGATGTTACCATCTCACTGCCCATCACCAATAGTGCTGTATCTATAGAAATCATCGATATGGCAGGTCGGGTCAAACTGACTCAGACACTCCCGCAAGGCACTGAGAAAGCCCTTTTGGCCACCTCTCAGCTGACCCAAGGTGCCTACTATGTACGCATCACAGGTGGCGACATCAACACCGTCAAGAAACTTGTTGTCCGCTAGTCATGGCGCAACATAGAACAGCTATCTGCCTCATACTGCTCCTCCTCGCCGGGCTTCCTTCCGGCGTGGAGGCTGGCAGATACCATTCTCCAGACAAGCAGCAGCCTAAGTACGACTCCATCCTTCATAGCAGCTACATCCAATATAAGGACTGTAGCATCAATGTCCTAGAGTCTTGTTTCGACACGATGATGTCCATGGCCATTGTTGAAGGCAGTCGTTATGGTAGGGCAATGGGTAACTTTGGTAAGGCCCTCTGCCTGGTGATTGAAGGCAGGGTGGAAGACGGGCTTCGTTACTGTTCTGTGGCCGAGGCTGCGGTGGACCGTGCCGACCCTCCGATGCTTCTGGGCTTCTCGTCCTATGTCAATGGCGTTATCTGCATCTATACCGAGCATAATGTCCGTGCCATTGTGCAACTGGAAAACGCTCTTGACTTCTTCACCCAGGCCTCCGATTCGCTCTTCATTTTCAAAACCTACCTTCAGCTGGGTGTTGTATATAGTGCCCTGTCCAAAAAGTCCTATGCCGACAAGTATTTCCACCTGGCAGAGACCGTCGCACCCAAATACATGCTCTACCACCTCGACCTTAATGTGGCACGCTCCCTTGTCCTTTCTAATCCCGACTCGGCTCTCTTAATCTGTCAAAAGATATTGGATAGCGTGGGGCACTATGGTGCCGACTCTACCATTATAACCCCCACATACGCACAGTTTTGGTGTAACTTTTATAACATACAATGCTCTGCGGCAATGCAATTAGGCGATTACGAGATGGCTCGTCAGGCGGTGGATAAGATGCAGATGGCAAGTGACTACCTCAATATGGATTATTGCACCTATCAAGTTGCACTGCTCAAGTCCGGTATCCTATTCAAGCAAGGTCATTATAAAGAGGCCGCCGATATCTTGCACACTCAGTTCAATCGTGTGGGTGGCACTTTCAAGCTCAAACGGCAGGAACATGCGGCTCAAGGTCTCATGAAATGCTACGAGGCGATGGGCGACTATCGCGAGGCTTACCATTTCAGTCAGGCTTACATCGCATTGCGCGACAGTATCTCAGCACAGTATTACGATTTGGATGAAATCTTCTCCGACCGCGAAGACCAGGCATCGGCCCAGTTGCAGAATCTTGATGAACAACGTCGGTTTGCACAACGCAACTCCACCATCTTCATCATACTCTCTTTCTTGCTGGTTGTCAGCATTGCTGTTCTCTTCCGTATCCGCCGTATGCGTCAGGGAATGAACCAGCAGCTCATCCGGCAGCAGCAGGCTTTGATTGATGAGAAACAGACAGAGCTGGACAATTCGAGGGAAAGCCAGATGAATAGCATTGCCCATATCCGCGAACTCTCCGAACAAATAAAAGAGCTCCTAATAGATGCATCTAAAGTCAACCCAGTTCAGACGCTGAACGCACCAAACCTCGATGATTTGATGCAGTCGGACAATTGGAATGTATTCCACAGTCTGTTCAAGAAGCAATATCCCGACTTTGTCCCGACGCTCCAGGAGAAGTACCCCGACCTATCTTCTACCAACCAGAAGCTGTGCATGCTCATCAAGGTTGGTCGAACCAATAAGGAGATAGCGTCCATGCTCCATCTCACCCCCGACTCGGTCAAGACCTATCGTCTCCATCTTCGCCGTGCTTTGGGCATTACCAATTCCCAAACCAACCTCAACGACTTCGTGCAGTCTCTCTAAAGAGGGCTCCATAATACGCGCCCCGTGGAGGCACACGCTCAAGGTGTTTGTGCAGTAGGGGACTTCTATAAATCACCTCATAGAGGTGTGTCCATTAATAACGTTGCGGAAGTCGAGAGCAGAGCAAGCAAGCTTGCTCTGTCGAGATGCAGCAACGTCACGAAGTAACGTTGCGGAAGTCGAGAGCAGAGCAAGCAAGCATGCTCTGCCGAGATGCAGCAACGTCACGAAGTAACGTTGCGGAAGTCGAGAGCAGAGCAAGCAAGCTTGCTCTGCCGAGATGCAGCAACGTCATGAAGTAACGTTGCGGAAGTCGAGAGCAGAGCAAGCAAGCATGCTCTGCCGAGATGCAGCAACGTCACGAAGTAACGTTGCGGAAGTCGAGAGCAGAGCAAGCAAGCTTGCTCTGCCGAGATGCAGCAACGTCTCAGAGAAACATCGTATATGGCGCAGTGCGGTGATAGTAGAAACGGAACGAGACTGCGTCCCGAAGATGAAGCAAGTCCGGTGGGCTTGCGATAGTGGAACAAAAGCCTAACGGAGAACGCAACGACATGAATACGGAATTTATAGAACACACCTTAATAGAACCCACCATAAGAAGTCCTGTGGACTTGCATCGATGATAAGATGGCGAAGCAAAAAACGGTCATACGTTGCATAAGAGCGTACTCCTTCAATCAAGGGCAAAACAAAATAAAGCCACAGCAGAACACCGTGGCTTTACAAATTAACTCTAGTATTAACTATAACTCTCTGTTAACACGATGCAAAGATACTGCCTTTTTCCGATATGCCCAAAAATATGTGGCGAATGTCGCTATTAGGAGGTGTTGGTCGGAAAATTGATGGTAAAAGTGTTTACCGAAAAGTGTATTTCGTATGCAAAAAGCACTATTTTGCCCTTCCGTGGGGCAATTTTCGCACAAAAATGTGCTATTTCTTATTCGCCAAGATGTGTGCTTGCGTCGTAAGTCTGTATGTAGGGACAGACGATTTCTACATGGGATCACTCAATCCGCTTTTGGCCAAAAAAAGACATTTTGGGCATTAATTGCCGTCCTGAAACGGGGGTCTGCTCACTTTTTCAGCCGAGAATGCTTTTTTTTGGGGGTAATCTTATCGAGTTTAACCTGTCATTTTAGCATTTAACCATTAATTCTGCCAGATTGGGCCTTTTTTTTTTGACGATTCATTTTTTTTTTAGTACTTTTGCACTTTTGAATGGTATACATTAATTAAATTCATTTGTTATGCAAAAACATCTATTAAAGTCACTGTTGCTCATGTTGGCGATAATGGTCGCACCATGGGTGACACAAGGGCAGGCGTTCAACTACACCTGCAACTTCGAAGATGACTCCGACACTGCCGGATGGGTGTTTGTGAACGGCAGCCAGGCGAACCAATGGTTCATCGGCACCGCTACAAACAACGGCGGCACAAAGAGTCTGTACATTTCGAGCGACAACGGTGCGTCGAACACGTACAACACTTCGTCAACCACGTTCGTCTACGCCTACCAAGAATTCTCATTGGATGCTGGTGCCTATGCCATTTCCTTCGACTGGAAATGTCAGGGTGAAGGCGGCACGGACTACGCTTACGACTATGTCCGTGTCTTTCTTGCACCTGCATCTGCGTCGTTGACGGCTGGTCAGTCTCCTTCGGGCGGTACTTCTTCTTACGACTGGGCGTTCGGTTCCCTCCCCTCGGGTTTCATCGACCTTACGAACAACCGTCCGCTGAATCAGTCCTCCACTTGGCAGAACAAGTTTCTGGACTTTTACGTCCCCTCGCTCGGCACCTATCGTCTGGTGTTTGCCTGGGCGAATGATGCCAGTGTGGGTTCTTCGCCTTCGGGTGCCATCGACAATATTGTGTTCACGCAACCCACATGCCCACGTCCGGCAAACCTGACATTCACCACCATCACCCACAACTCGCTGGGTATCTCCTGGACCGAGACCGGCACTGCCCTTCAGTGGGTGGTAGCAATCGACTCAGTCAATGTCAACTTGTACACGGCCGACGCGACTGACACTAACTATCTCTTTACCGGCCTTTCTCCTAATACCTATTACACAGTGAGTGTAGCCTCCATCTGCGACGGAACCGACACCAGCATGTGGCTGTCGCAGACCATCCACACTCCCTGCAATATAATTGAGCACGACTCGCTGCCATTCGTGGAGAGTTTCGAGTCGTGGACCACCGGCTCCTCTTCGGGCATCGACCCCTGCTGGAGCTATGGCTCTATGGGCGTAAGCACCACCTATCCCTACGCTTCCGCCAGCTATGCAGCCACAGGCAGCAAGAGCATCTATTTCTACGGCTACAGCAGCAGCTATTATTGCTATCTGGTCATGCCCATGTTCGAGGATTCGTTGAGCAACCTGATGGTCTCGTTCAAGCTGTTGAAGACCTCGAGCACCTACGGCAGCATCGAGGTCGGTGTGATTGAAAATCCCGACGATTTCAGCACTTTCCACTCACTCGGCACCTTCATGCCCGATGGGATGAATATTTGGGAGTCCTTTGCACAGCCGCTGAGCAACTACCATGGCGCGGGCTTTATCTGCTTTGTGCAGCGTCTCACCTATTACACCTATCTCGACGATGTGGTAGTGGACGTGATACCCACCTGCCCCACCATCCGCAACCTGACGTTCAGGGGCTCGGGCACCACGGGTGCCGCTGCCAATTGGGGCTTTATGAGTGGCATCATCCCCGGCGAGCCGGTAGGCTACGACGTGGAAGTGATTGACCTCAACACCAACACTACCGCAGCAACGATGACTACCACCGTGCCTCGCGTGCTGGTGACGGGCCTCAACCCCCACACCGATTATCGGATGCGTGTGCGTGCCAACTGCGACATTGACGGCTACGGCCCGTGGGACAGCGTCGACTTTTCCACCACCGGCTTGCCCTGTGTGGAATTCGACACCACCCAGACCGACACTATCCAATTCTCGAACGGCACCACCAGCACTAACGGTACTTTCGTTAATAGTGGTTGGGGCAACACGTTCTGCCAAGCCATCTACAACGCTAGCGACCTTCATGCCGCAGGCCTTTCGGCTGGCCGTATCAAAGGCATGGTGCTCGGCTACACAGCAGCAGGCTCCTACAACAAGGAACTGACCATCTTTTTGGGCAACACCAGCCGGCAAGCACTCAACTCTTCGACCGACATGGTCAACCCCAACACACTGACACAGGTCTACGGACCCACCGTGCGTCCTGCCACCTCGGCATCGGCTGGTTGGGTGTACTATGAGTTTGACACTCCTTTCGAGTGGGACGGCTCAAGCAACATTCTGTTCTCTTCCTTTATGAACCAGTCGGGCAGCAGCCAGAGTTCGTCAGGTTTCTATGCCTACAGCACCAACTCGGGACGCAATGGTGCCTCTATACATAAGTATAAAGACAGCAACCCCTTCACCATGAGCGACTGCATGTCGTCGGGCAGCTCGGGCTCGGCCAGCACTTATCAGCCCAGCATCACCTTTATTGTAGACGGTTGCAATGCCACCAGCTCCTGTGCGGCTCCCTTTGTGGTGACCGACTCGGTAAGCGGTACACAAATCGACATCAGCTGGGCCCCTGGCAACGACGAGACAAGCTGGGAACTGGACTACCGCATGGTAGGCGACACCGAATGGGTCTACGCCGACATTGCAACGACCAACAGCTACAGCTTCATCAACCTTACTCCCAATACCGAATATCAGCTCCGTGTCACCAATCACTGTAGCGACACCGATATGAGTACCATCATCATGGTGCGCACCGAGTGTGCGGCCAGCGCTCTTCCCTTCACCGAGAACTTTGAATCGTGGGCCACAGGCTCTGCCAGCCCGTCGCTCTCCTGCTGGTATCGTTACTCCAGCTACAGCACCGGCTATCCCTACATTACCACGGGCACAAGCCACAGTGGCGGCAACAAGTCCATGTATTTCTACTCAGGTTCCGGCACTTACAGCTATCTGACTCTTCCCGTCATGGCAGCTTCCATCGACAGTCTGCAGATTTCCTTCTGGCTCTACAGCACCTATAGCGGCTACAGCCATGCCGTCGAAGTGGGTGTGATGGATGACCCCACCGACCTAAACACCTTCACCCTCATCGAAACGGTTCAGCCCACCACCACCTATACGTGGGAACCTTACGAGGTGCCCCTGAACGACTATACTGGCACTGGCAGGTACATCACTCTGAAATCCTCTACCTCAAGCACCACCTATCCCTACCTCGACGATATCGAAGTGGCTTATATCTCCCCCTGCCCCCGTGTGCGCCATGTGGGTTCGCGCTTTGTGACACTCTCCGATGCCACCATCTTCTGGGACACCACTTCTGCCACAGAATATGAAATCGAATATGGTCCCAACGGCTTCGCCCATGGCACCGGCACCGTCGTCTCTAGTATCTACGACGACAGCGTGGCCATCACCGGCCTCTCTGCCACCTCTCAGTACGACGTCTATGTCCGCGGCATCTGCGACCCCGACACCGGCAACTGGTCATTCTGCTATTCCTTCTGGACCGAATGCGGCCTGATTGACTCCTTGCCCTTCGGCAGCAACTTCAACTCATTAGCATCAGAAGAACATGCACCCCACTGCTGGTATGGCTATTGCAGCTATGATACTTACTATCCCGAAGCGGACAGCTACACCGACCGCTACAATTCGGGTTCCTCCCTCTACACCTATATGTATGGTTCGGGAAGCTACACCATCATCCAGCTGCCTCAGGTGGACACCAACGAACTGCCCATCCGCACTCTGCAACTCGAGTTCAGCCTGCAAAGTACCTACGGCACCGGCGCCGCCATTGTGGGTGTCTGCACCAGCCAAGGCTTGGTCAATTTCACCCCGCTCGACACTGTGTTTGTGAACGAGGACTACAACTGGCACGATTTCGAAGTGCCCCTGACCAACTATTCCGACACGGGCTCTTATGTCTCGCTCGTCATGTACTCGCCTTCGGGCAACGACCTAGACTTGTACATCGACGAGGTACATCTGGTGGCGGCTCCCACCTGCGTGCGTCCTAGAAACATCCGTGCCACTACCGTAACCACTACCGACGCTCTCGTGCGTTGGGCCCTGGCCGACAGCACACAAACCGATTTTGAGATTCGCTACGGCAGTGCTGGATGCAGCGTCGACACGCTCACTGGCACCTTTGTCTCCAATAGCGACTCTCTGCTTCTCACCGGCCTCGATAGCGGCATAGTCTACAGCGTCTTTGTGCGCGCCATCTGCGGTGCAGACGACACCAGCTTCTGGACTCAGGGACAATTCCGCACCCTTGCCAGCTCGCCCGTCAGCAGCTACCCCTACATCTGCGACTTTACCGGTAGCGAAGGTGCCGCCTGGAACCTAGAGAACGGCACCGAGACCAACAAATGGTATCTGGGCACCGCCGCATTCAGCGGCACTGCCGACAGCATGGCCATCTACATCTCTAACGATAACGGCTCGACCAACAGCTACAACACCTCCTCTACCTCCTTCTCTTACGCCTACCGCACCTTCAACATGTCCGCAGGCCAGTATGCCTACAGCTTCGATTGGCGCGCACAGGGCGAAAGCCAGTACTACGACTTCATTCGCGTCTTCTTGGCACCTGCTAGCGACGAAATCATCGCCGGCCAGTCGCCCAACGGCAACACCAGCAGCTACAGCTTCGCCAGCGAACTGCCTCGCGAGGGATGGCTCGACCTCAGTTTGGTCACCATAGCCCCTTACACCCTCAACCAGCATAGCACCTGGACCAACCTCAACAGCACCTTCACGCTCACCACAGGCGGCACCTACAACCTGGTCTTCGCCTGGAGCAACGATGGAAGCGGCGGCTCCAACCCTGCCGGTGCTATCGACAATGTGCAGATTTATCGCAACACCTGCCCCTCGCCCGACAACTTCCGCGTCGCCGGTAATACCGGCAGCAGCGTCACCGTTGCGTGGGACACCGTAGGCACGTCCACGGGTTATGAGCTCAGCATCAGCACTACCAGTGGCAGCCCCTCGGTCGACACTGTCGTCACCTCCAGCCCTGTCACCTTCAGCGGCCTCACTCCCGGCGTCACCTATTATATATATGTACGTAGCAGCTGCGATTATGGCAGCGACTCCTCCATGTGGGTAGGCCCCATCTCCGCCATTCCCGGCACTTGGAACATGCGTGCCAACCAGACCGACACGCTCCGCATGTGCGGCGGCATCATCTATGACGACGGCGGCGCAACTGGTGCCTATTCCAACAACCAGACTTCTGTCGTCATCATCTATCCCGATTCCCCCAACAATCTGGTTCAGATTTCGGGTACCTTCGCGGGTGAGGGTTGCTGCGACTACCTCGGCATCTACGATGGTGTCGGCACCTCCGCACCCCAGCTCCACTACGCCTACTGCACTAGCAGTGGCTCCACCAACAACATCGGCCCCTATCTTGCCACCAATGGCCCGCTGACCCTCTACTTCCATTCCGACGCTTCTGTTACCTATCCGGGCTTTGCCCTTAACGTCACTTGCGTCAGCACCACCTGCCGTGTCTCCAACCTCCAGCTCGACCCCGCTGTTCCCCAGTCCGACGTGCAGCTTGCCGTCACTTGGGACACCAACGGTGCCGACTACTACGAGGTGGCATGGGGCGCACCCGGCTTCATCCCCACCACGGGCATGATTACCACCTACACCAACAGTGCCGTCATCCCCGGCCTGACTAGCTTGACCAGCTATGACGTCTGCGTCCGCAGTATTTGCGCTGGGGGTACCGACACCGGCAGCTGGACTATTGTTACCTTCCAGACGGCCTTGTGCGACAACGCACAGGTCACGGCCATCGGCTCCGAAAACTCCACTGGCACCAGCTACTACGCCCCGGTCAACAACTACTACAACTACACCCTCTCCGAGACCATCATCGACAGTGCCGAATTAGGTGGCCCGATGGACATCCAGTACATTACTTATTACTACAACTACTCTTCACCTTCGACCGACAAGAACAACTGCACCATCTACTTCCAGCCCACCACGCTGAGCACTTTCGGCAGCTCGTCCGATGTGGTCCCGCTCGACACGACCACGGCAGTGAAGGTCTACACCGGCCCGCTCAACTGCACCCAGGGCTGGAACTACTTCACCCTCGACACCATGTATCATTACGACGGCATGACCAACCTGCTGGTCATCGTCGACGACAACAGTGGTGACTACAACACCAGCTCCTACGTGTTCAAGACGGAGCCCTGCACCGGCAACAAAGTGCTCTACTACTACTCCGACACTTACAATCCCGATGTGACGAGCATCACCTCGTCCTACAGCGGTTCTAAGGCAGTCGCCTCCTGGCGTCCTGTCATGCAGCTGCTCTCCTGCGGAGCCGCCGGCTGCCGCCAGCCTGTCATCACCGGCACCACGCACACCTACGAGAGCGTGACCGCCACCTGGTCCGGCGACGGCTCGGCCTACGAGGTGAACATCAAGGAGACCACGGCCTCCGACTTCACCAGCGCCGACATCCCGGTGGTCGGCAACAGCCACACCTTCTACGGCCTGCAGCCCGCCACGAGCTACACCTTCCGTGTGCGTACCGACTGCACCGCCGACAGCCTCGACTACAGTCCATGGGTCACAACAACCGTCGTGACCGACAGCCTTCCCTGCCTGCCTCCCGACAGCCTGACGGTCACCGGCCTCACCAACACCGACGGCACCTTCGACTGGGTGCCCTTCGGCTATGAGACCATGTGGGACGTCCATGTG
>JAFRXG010000091.1:0-7684 GCA_017441565.1 Bacteroidales bacterium
CAGAAACTCATACTGGAGTAATTGAGAATTGAGGAATGTGTAAATGTGTTAACGTGTTAGTCATTGTTTATATATAGAGGGGAAAAATGTGAAACTGACAAAAAAAGAAAGCCCCGCACGAGCAAGTGTGTGCCGTCGTGAGGAATTAGTAACAGGAACCTATCAAAAGGCAATAGATTTCTCTTCGCTACCATCGGGATGTTACTATATGGTGATAACTAACAACGAAACAAGGATTGTAAAATGTATTATTAAACAGTGAAAATATATTTATTATGAAAAAAGTACTTTATCTTATAGCTGTACAGGTGTTGCTGACGTTTGGCAGTTGTACGCGTCACTGTGCAGGTTTCTCAAACGAGATGCGCCTCCAGTACTTTCCGTACTCGAAAGGACAGGAACTGGCTTTCATTAATGACGCGAGGGATACCCTATTATTCCATGTGACCAATGTAAGAAATGATGGGCCGTACAACTTGGCTTGGAACGTTAAAGAGGATTGTATGCCAACGATGCGCGTTGATATGGCTGCAAATATCAATGATGTTGATGTAAGTGCAGCCTTCATATTCATTGCCGTTTATGCTGATGGGGAAGGAGATGAGGACAACTGGATGCCCACAGATAAAGGAACTTGGTATATGCCATTTGTGCACTCGAAAGTGTCGGGTGGCTCTACTGATGCCCATTATCACTTTCTCGAAGGAGAGGGTATCAATGAATTCTTGTGTAGTCTGATGGACACACTTCACTTTTCTTGTGATACAAATTATTATTCAGAACCGCATCTTGACTCACTCGTAGTAGTAAGGAATAAAGGTCTGACCAGCTTTAGTTCACCTGATGGCCAGAAATACCAGTTGATTGACATTGAATAGAAAAAAACCGTCAGTTCTCTCCGATTGTGCAACGGACGGAATAGATAATAGTCAAACAATAACCCGCTATCTGTCATGCTGTCAGGATTGTGCGGGACGGAGAAATAGAAGTAAAAAGTATGGTCATACAATAAAATAAATCAGTCATGAAAAACGCAGTCATTCTTCTAGCAGCGGCGGCTTCCTTAGTGTTCGGAAGCTGCGTGAGGGAACGGTGCAGCGAGTTCCCTTTAGAAATTCAACAATCCTACTTTCCATATTCGGATGGGCAGATGCAGACATTCATTGGTGACGAAGGAGACACCATCGCTCTCAATGTGTCAGCAACAAGCAGGTCAAGTGCGTACAATATTTATGGGACAGTCAAAGAGACATGTGAACCTAATATGCGTGTTGAGATGCGGGGTAAAGTAGATAGCATCAGTATTATTATGGCTTATTATATTTATACGCACAGACATCAAGGAGACCCAATAGGTGGCCCAAAACCATATAATTTTATAGTGCACGCGGAGAGTTCTGATCCTGAAATATCAGGCAGCTACTATGGATTTCTTGGCGAAGATATAACTTCTGACAAAATAAACAACTTGCTGTGGCCATTTCCCGATACACTGTATTTAACCAGTATAAGACCTAACCCCATTCTCGATTCGCTAATAGTGGTTAAGAATAGGGGTTTGGTCGGTTTCTGTCTGACCGATAGGCAGAAATACGTATTGTCAGACATGAATTAAAAGTGGAAGTCCATCCCAGCACACAGAAACTCATCCTCGAATGACGCCCCCCCGAAAGATGGAAAGTACAAAATAAAGGCCATAATCAGATAAGCCAAGAACTGCTCAGACAGCAAAGCACGGCGCACGACCCCCGCGACGGCGGGTCCCCGCGCCGTGCTTTCTCTTGTTAGATTGTATTTTGTTTGGTCTTAGTTTGGATTTAGTTTGGATTTAATTTTGGTAGGAGAAACAACGGCGAAATCAAATCGGAAGCATTAAGAAAGTATAAATTGACCCCAATCGGGCATTAGGGTTTATGAGGGGATTTCTATTTATCAAGAATTAGAGAATTGGAGAATTAGAATGTGTGAATCACTGCCGATTAACATAGAGACAGCAGGACTATAACCATAGATCTCATCCCTATTGTAATTGTAATCAGGTCCCACTTTGTCCCACTTTTTTTTCTGAAAAATGGCACCCTGATTTGGGGCATTTTTTGGTAAAGATGGGTTCTATAAAGAGGATTTCTGTTTATCAAGAATTAGAGAATTGTAGAATTTGTAAATTACATATTTTGAATTTGATAAGAATTAGAGACTTTAATTGCATGCAATTAATAGAAGTGGCCTAAATTTTGTATATATGTCGCGTCCCTTTGGGACGTAGTTCTCAGGTGTCTGAGTGTCACGGCACTGCGCAATATACGATGTTGCTCCCATTCGGTCGCGACACCGTACATTGCTTGTACGGTGTTATTAATAGTCTCACCTCTCCGAGGTGATTAATAGAAGTCCCCTATAATATATAGACGGTCGCTTCTGTTCTGCCTTTGTCATGCCTTCGCTCCTAAGATTGGAGACAGGGCGTATACAAAACGGGATGAAGCGGGAAGAAATACTACCCCGCCTGCGGCGGAAATCCAGAAATCAGACAATCAAGCTTCAAAGGTGTGTGGACATTAGCTTGTCGAGGATTTGGCAGAGGCGGCCGTTGGTCTCGGATATTTCGCCGCTGCCGTCGATGCAGATGAGGCGGCCGGAGACTTTGTAGTAGTCGAGGACTGGGCGTGTCTTTTGCTCGTATTCTTCGAGGCGGTGGCGGATGACCTCTTCGGTGTCGTCGCTGCGGTTGCTGACAAGTGCCCGCTCGTGGATGCGCCGCACCAGCTCTTCTTGGGGCACGTCGATGGAGATGACGGCATCGAGCTTGCGCCCTTTCTGGCGGAAGATGAATTCGAGCATCTGGCATTGTTGGACGGTGCGGGGGAAGCCGTCGTAGATGATGGAGGGTTGTGGCTTTTCGGGCAGTGGGTCGTCGTCCTTCAGCCCGCAGGCACGGCGGAGGCGCACTTCGTCCCATTCGTCCATGGGCTGGCCGTAGCCTTGGTCGATGGCTTTGGCTATGAGGTTCACCACGATGTCGTCACCCACGAGGTCGCCCCGCAGCATGATGTCTTTGACGCGCCGTCCCAGCGGGGTGTCGAGGGCCACCTCTTTGCGAAGCATCTCGCCGGTGGAGAGGTGGATGAGGTTGAATTTCTCGGCCAGGAGTGCGGCCTGGGTGCCTTTGCCGGCGCCGGGGGCGCCGAAGAGTATGATGTTTTTCATTCTTTTGGGGGAATTTACTATGGGTACTATTGTTTCTATAGGGGGGATGGGTTTGTTTTGCTATATAACGCAGAAAGTGTTTTTTTAGTGTGGGGTGGCAATAATAATTATTATTTTGCGTTAGTTTCTTCGAAACAGACGTTTTCTCGCCTCAGCATACGAACAAGTTCGTCTGCATCCGGCTTATCGAAAACGTTCTAGTGACGTTTTGTTATTAATTTATTGTTCATAAATTATGATAGACATCAGACAGGTTGTAGGTGCGTTTCTCGTCCTCTTCGCCATCATTGACATTACGGGTTCCATCCCGATTTTCTTGTCGCTGAAGCAGAGTGGGAACAAGTATCATCCGCTATTTGCCGCTCTAATCTCGTTGGGTATCTTTGTGGTGTTCTTCTTCTTGGGCGATGCGGCGTTGAAGTTGTTCGGCGTTGACATCCAGTCGTTTGCTGTGGCTGGTTCCATCGTCCTGTTCATCATGGCCTTTGAGATGATTTTGGGGGTGGAGATATTCAAGAACGACCCGGCGGGCGGCGGCTCGACGGTGGTGCCCATAGCTTTCCCGCTGATAGCGGGTCCCGGGGCGTTGACGACCATCATCTCGCTGCGGGCCGAGTATGCCGACATCAACATACTGATTGCTTTGCTGCTCAACATAGTGCTTGACTATATGGTGCTTCGCTATATCGACAAGTTGGAGCGTATGCTGGGGGCCACGCTGGTCTCTATCCTGAGGAAGTTCTTCGGCGTAATCCTGCTGGCCATCGGTGTCAAGCTCTTCACCACCAACTTGGGCAGCATCATCCAGTCGTTGTAATGAATTCGTTAATTCGTTAATTCGTTAATTCGTTAATACTTGAATCATTTGACCGCGCCAAAGAATAACACATTCTGAATTCGGGTGATTTTCAGCAGCCACATATTCCTTTTGTGCTTTCTGCCGCTGTTTCTGGTGGTTTATTTTGTGGTGCCGCCGAGGGGGCGTAATGTGGTGCTGCTGGTGGGGTCAGTGCTTTTCTATGCCTGGGGAGCGCCCGACTTTGTCCTTATCCTGCTGGCCTCCACGGTGGCGAATTACTATTTGGTCAGGGTTATGCATGGGGCACGGAGCAGGAGGGCGAAGAGGCTGCTTTGCGCGGCGGCCCTCGTGCTGAGCCTGGGGCTGCTGGCGTATTTCAAGTATGCCAATTTCTTTGTCGACAACCTCAACGCCTTTCTGTCGGCCTTGGGGTTGGGTGCCCTGCCGTGGGCCAAGGTGCTACTGCCCATTGGCATCAGCTTCTTCACGTTCCAGTCGGTGACTTATGTGGTGGACACCTACCGCGGGGTGAACGAGCCGATGGAGCGGCTGACCGACTATGTGGTGTACATCATCATGTTCCCCCAGCTGATAGCGGGTCCCATCGTGCGATACACCGACATTGCCGACCAGATTACGGCGCGGCGGCGGCTGCGGTGGGAGGAGTGCCTGCAGGGCTTCTACCGTTTTGTGATAGGCTTGAGCAAGAAGGTGCTGGTGGCGGACGTGATAGGGCGCACGGTGGATGTGGTGCTGGGTGGCGACATTGCTGGCATGGATATGGGCACGGCTTGGATTACCATTATTGCATACACCATGCAGCTCTATTTTGACTTCTCAGGGTATAGCGATATGGCCATCGGCCTGGGTCGCATCATGGGCTTCAAGTTCCCTGAGAATTTCGACAATCCCTACACTTCGGCCAGCATCAGCGAGTTCTGGCGCCGTTGGCACATCACACTGGGGGCCTTCATGCGCAACTATCTCTACATCCCCTTGGGCGGCAACCGCAAGGGTAGGGGGCGCACTTATGTGAACCTGTGGGTGGTGTTTCTGCTCAGCGGCTTGTGGCATGGTGCCAGCTGGAATTTTGTGTTGTGGGGTGCCTACCACGGCTGCTTCTTGGTGCTGGAGCGTCTGACGGGCATCGGACGGCAGCACAAGGGGTGGCGTGTGCTGCCCACCTTCGTCATGCTGCTGGTGGGCTGGGCCATCTTCCGCATCGAGGATCTGCCCACCTGCTGGCTTTTCATCAAGAGGCTCTTCTCGTTCGACCTGGGCGGTTTTGCCCTGACGGAGCATCCGCAGTATTATGTCACTCTTTTGGTGGCCCTTGCTTTTGCTTTTCTCACCCTCTTCCCCTTTGGCAGGAAGCTAGAGCGGTGGGTCTTCTACACCAATTACGGCAACCTTCAGCACGTCGTGGTGTGGCTGGTAGCCTGCCTGTTGTTCGTCTTCTGCCTCCTGGCATTGTGCACCACTGATTTCAGCCCCTTCATCTATTTCCGATTCTGACCCCTATGCGCCATATACCCCAGTTGCTCTGCCTCGCCACCCTGATGCTTATCCTGTTCATCATCCTGCAGGGTGCGACACAGTATTTCAAGTTCGAGCCGCTGAAGGGAGTCTACGTCAGGGAGGAGAAGCCCCATTTCACCTTCGGCGACTTCATGAGCGGTGAGTGGCAGGGTAGGGTGGAGCGATATGTTAAAGACCACCAAGGCTTCCGCGAACCTTCTATCCGAGTCTACAACCAGTTGCTTTGGTCGGTGTACCACCGCTCCACTAACCCCAAACCTGTAGTGGCGGGGAAGGACAGCTACCTTTTCGAGCCATGGTTTGTCGACGAATACTATACCGACTGTTACGACCATTTCTATCCCGACAGCTTGGGCATTCCTGACAATGAGAAGGGCAATGTGTTTTACCGCCGTATGAGCCGACTTGCCAAGCTGCAGGCCATTCTTGAAGAGCAGGGGGTGCATCTCTTCCTAGCCATCCTGCCGGGCAAGGACCGCATCTATCCCCAGTATCTGCCCGACCGAGGGGCTAGGGCGCGCCGCGACCGCCTGAAGGTGCACCACCGCGCATATGATTATTATCGCAACTCGCCCTACGACTTCCGCTGTGTGGACATCTGCCACTGCTTCGACAGCCTCAACGGACACACCCCCTACCTCCTGTTCACTCAAACGGGCACGCACTGGAGTAATATAGCATGCACCTACGCCTTTGACTCCATCATGCGCTATATGCAGACCTTCGGTCCTGCCATCCGCCCCGTAGTGATAGGCAGCCCTTACTACGCCGACACCCGTGAGCCGGACGGTGACCTCGAAGGGCTGCTCAACCTGCTGCTCCCTATTCCTACCGAGCGCAACCAGTATGTCGACGTGGCGTTGGGCGACCCTGCCCCTGTGCGCAACCCCTCGTTGGTGGTCATTGGCGACTCCTTCTTCTGGAACATACTATCCAATTTCTCAATACATGACCTCTTTTCTCATTTCCGCTATTGGTACTACTTCAGCTCCATCTATTATGACCCCGCCTACGAGAAAGTGGCAGACATCGACCTGGTGGAGGAGCTGCTCGGGTCCGACTATGTAATGCTCTCTTATTGTACCGTGCAGTTATACGATTGTGGCAACGGCTTCATCAACCGCGCGCTGTTGGAGCTCTGCTATGATGCCGACGAGATACAGGCAGTGCGCGACAGCCTGGCCGCCATACCCTCGCCCTATAGCATTGACTGGCGGATGGACTGCCACTTGGAACAATACTTTCCCGCCCTGGGCGAGACGACCCCCTGCCGCCGCAGCCAGGCTTTCAAGAGGTTTTGCGAAAGACATTGATACCGTAATGGTTAGGGGTTAGAGGGGTTGCTTGATTGTCTGATTGTGTAAATGCTTGAGTGCTGGCGCGGTCAAATTACTCAAGCATTATCACATTGACTCACTTTATTAACTTTTTTCAGCGGTGTTCGCGGCCTTCGGCTCAAGCATTCAAGTAATCAGTTCTTAATTCTTAATTCTCAATTCATAAACAAAGGTAGGAGCTCTGTAGAGCGCAGACCCTGCCTTTGTTGGGCTGTTGGGCTGTTGCTTCGGTGCTGGTTTCTGTGTGTCGGCATGGTGCGGAGTGATTCGATTGTGGGGGTAAGGGAATAGCACATATTCCTCCCTTCAGTACCGTTGATGAGTTAAAATATGTGAAAAAATCAAAAAAACGCGTCCGGGGGGGTGACGAAATCGGCACTTTTGACTGTATTATATGAGAGGGTGAGAAAATGACCCACAGGGGAGAGGCGAGGCTCGTGATTTGAAGATTGCATAACAAAACTCAATACGAGGGGACGGGAGGGACTTTGCGTTCTGCGAAGACCCTCCCCCCAATTTTTTGTGTTTAGTAACGATAAAGGCCCGAAGAGCCTTGTGGTTAGGGGTTAAAGGTTACAGGTTACAGCTTAAAGGTTAGGGGTTACAGCTTATAGTTTAAAGGTTTGAGGGTGCGGCAGCAAATTCTTAATTCTTAATTCTTACGCTCTAGTATAAAGTATGACTGATTTTTTTCCAATCTTTCCCATTGTCGCGTCCCTCCGGGACGCTGAGTAGTAGGGTTTTCGTTGACCCCACACTGCGTTCCTTGTGTGGGGTTATTGAAATTCAGCATCTTCGATGC
>JAFRXG010000092.1:0-5589 GCA_017441565.1 Bacteroidales bacterium
ATTAGCGAGAGGCTGAAGCACAACGCATACAGCTTGTTTTATGGAAAAAGCTATTTTTGGCGGGCACAGTTGCAACAGGAGGTGGATTATATAGAGGATATTGACGGAGTGCTTCATGCCTATGAGTTTAAGTGGAGCAAAACGAAGCAGCCACGGCTGACGGAGACATTCGCTAAGAACTACCCCGACCATACATTCGAGGTGGTCAGCCCTGACAATTATCAGGCTTTTGTAAGAGGGATTATTTGAGACGTGATGAAACTATCGTCAAATTCATGTGCTTGTGTTTTATAGTCACTATCAATGCTCTTTTTTATGGCCCTTTGAACGTTAAACATTGCACATTATTTCGCCCTTTTTACTAATAATTAAAAAAATATTCGTATCTTCGCAACGGACTTTGTAAATTAACTAATACTACAATATTATGAATATTAAAGATTTAGAACCAAAAGAACTGTGGGGTAACTTCTATCACCTCACCCGTTGTCCCCGTCCGTCGAAACACGAAGAGGTAGTTCGTGAGTTTTTGGTGAACTGGGCAAAAGAGCGTAATATTGAATGCCGCGTTGACAAGGTGGGCAATGTGATTATGTCGAAACCTGCCACTAAGGGTATGGAGAATGTGTGCCCTGTGGTGCTGCAGGCTCACATGGACATGGTGCCGCAGGCACGTGCTGGCAAGGTGTTTGACTTCCAGAAAGACCCCATCGAGACTAAGATTGTCGATGGTTGGGTGTACGCATGCGACACGACGCTGGGTGCCGACGACGGCTTGGGCGTGGCAGCTGCCATGGCAGTGCTGGAGAGCAAGACCATCAAGCACGGCCCCATCGAAGCCCTCATCACCACCGACGAGGAGACTGGCATGACCGGTGCTTTCGGCCTGAAGAAGGGCGAGCTGAAGGGCAAGTACCTGTTGAACCTCGACAGCGAGACCGAAGGCGAGCTGTATGTGGGCTGCGCCGGCGGCATCGATGCCACCATCACCATCCCCTACGCCACCGAGACTGCTCCTAAGGACTACTGCGCCATGCGCTTCACCATTGGCGGCCTGAAGGGTGGCCACAGCGGCATGGAAATCAATACTGGCCGTGCCAACGCCAACAAGCTGCTCTTCCGCCACATCCGCTGGGTGGCCGATTGTGGCATCCGCCTCATCAACGTCGACGGCGGCAATATGCGCAACGCCATCCCGCGCGACGCCTCCATCGTCTTCGCCATGCCCAAGGCTCACAAGGACTGCATCGTGGCCGAGCTGGAGAAAGTGGCCGGATGGGTGAAGAAGGAACTGGGCAAAGTGGAGCCCGACTTCTTCGTCAAGATGGAGCCCGTGCGCATGTACCCCAAGGTGATGACTGAAGCCGACACGCAGAAGATTATCAACACCGTGATGATTGCTCCCAACGGCGTTATTCGCATGAGCAAGGATATGGAAGGTCTTGTGGAGACCTCCCTCAACCTTGCCATCATGAACACCAACGGCAAGAACTTCACCATCAAGGCGCTGCTTCGCAGTTCCGTCGACAGTGCCAAGGAGGCCTTGGCCGAGCGTTTGGTGTGCCTGGCCGAGCTGGCTGGTGGCAAGTGCCAGCTGACGGGTGCCTACCCCGGTTGGAAGCCCAACATGGAGAGCGGCCTGCTGAAGACCATGAAGGCCACGTATAAGAAACTATATAAGAAAGAACCCGCCGTGGTGGCCATCCACGCCGGTCTGGAGTGCGGTCTGCTGGGCGGCAAATATCCCGACATGGAGATGATTTCCTTCGGCCCCACGCTGCAGAGCCCCCATAGTCCCGACGAGCGCGCCAACATCGAGAGCTCGCAGAAGTTCTTTGACTACCTGGTTGCCGCATTGGAGGCTATGCCCGAGAATAAGTAGTGCTGTTTCCTGGGATAGCCTAGGATTTCCTAGGACAATCTAGGCTATCCTAGGACAATCTAGGCTATCCTAGGAGATTTATAAAACCTAATTAAAAGCAATAAACATGATTTCAAAAGAACTATTAAACCCTAGGAGCATCGTGGTGTGCGGTGCTTCCTCCGATATTCACAAGCCGGGTGGCAAGGCACTGAAGAACTTGCTGGAGAGCAACTTCAAAGGCCCCGTCTACGCCGTCAACCCCAAAGAGACCGAGGTGCAGGGCATTAAGTGCTACACCAAGGTGGACGACCTGCCTCAGGTGGACTGTGCCATCCTCTGCATCGCTGCCAAGTTCTGCACTCAGACGGTGGATGTACTCACCCAGCAGAAGGGAACCAAGGGCTTCATCATCATCAGTGCCGGCTTCTCGGAGGAGAATGCTGAGGGTGCCGCCATTGAGAAGCATATCGTGGACAGCATCAACGCCGTCGGCGGCTCGCTGATTGGCCCCAACTGCACCGGCTTCCTCAACACCAACTATGCCGGATGCTTCGACACCCCCATCCCCACGCTGGACCCCCACGGTGTCGACTTTATCACCGGCAGCGGTGCCACCGCCGTGTTTATCAAAGAATATGGTATGACCAACGGCCTGACGTTCAATAGTGTCTGGGCTGTGGGCAACAGTGCGCAGCTGGGCATTGAGGATGTGCTGGAACACCTCGACGAGACCTTCGACCCTGAGAAGTCGAGCCGCGTCATCATGCTTTATATGGAAAAGGTGGGCGACCCGCAGCGTCTGCTCAAGCACAGCCGCAGCCTCATCAACAAGGGCTGCCACATCGCCGCCATCAAGAGTGGTGGCAGTGCCGCCGGCAGCCGCGCAGCATCGAGCCACACCGGCGCGTTGGCCACCAACGATGCCGCCGTGGACGCCCTGTTCCGCAAGGCCGGTATCGTCCGCTGCCAGAACCGTCAGGAGCTGACCACCGTGTGCGGTGTATTCATGTATCCCGAAATCAAGGGCAACCGTTGCGCCGTCATCACCCATGCAGGTGGTCCCGCAGTTATGCTGACCGACGTGCTGAGCAACGGCGGCATGGAGGTGCCCAGCCTGAAAGACCATCCCGCCAGCCCCGCCCTGTTGGAAAAACTGTTCGGCGGATCGTCGGTGGGTAACCCCATCGATTTCCTCGCCACCGGTACGGCCGAGCAGCTTGGCTATATCATCGACACCGTGGAGAACGAATACACTGACATCGACTTCTCAGTGGTCATCTTCGGTTCGCCCGGACTGTTCTCGAACCGCGAAGTGTATGCCCTGCTCGATGAGAAGATGAAGACCTGCAAGAAACCCATCTTCCCTGTGCTGCCCTCTATCATCAACGTCAAGGACGAGATTCAGGAATTCATCGACCGCGGCCGTATCAACTTCCCCGAGGAATGTGTGCTTGGCAACGCCATCTGCAAGGTGTACAACACGCCCAAACCCCAGCCTGAAAACGTTGACCAACCCGCCATCGACGTGGCCCGCATCCGCAAGACCGTGGACCGTTGCAAAGACGGCTACATGGAAATCGCGGATTACAACGAGCTTTTGGACGCTGCCGGCATCAGCCGCAAGAAGAGCGTCGAAGTGTCGAAGGTTGAGGATGCCCTCGCCTTTGCCAAGGAGGTGGGTTGCAGCAAGGATGTGCCGCTGGTGATGAAGGTTGTCGGCCCCCTCCACAAGAGCGACGTGGGCGGCGTGACCCTCGGCGTGAAAGACTTAGAGACAGTGGAGAAGGAATTCAACCGCCTCATCGTCATCCCCGAGACCTACGCAGTGGAGATGTATCCCATGCTCGACGGTACCGACGTCTACATCGGAGCAATCCGCGACCCCAAGTTCGGCCATCAGATATTCTTCGGCCTGGGAGGTATCTTCATTGAGGTGCTGAAGGATGTCCAAAGTGCCTTGGCCCCCATCAGTGCTGCCGAGGCCAAGGAGGCTTTGACCAAGCTGCGCGGATACAAGATTCTGCAAGGCGTGCGAGGCCAGGAAGCTGTCAACATCGACCTCTATGCCGAGCAGATAGCCCGTGTGAGCGCCCTCGTCCAGGCTGCTCCTGAGATTGCCGAGATGGACCTCAACCCGCTGCTTGGCAATCCTCGCTATGTGACGGCTGTCGATGCCCGCATACGTTTGGAGAAATAGTATTAATGCTTGAATGCCGCTTTATGAATTGAGAATTGAGAATTTGCTGCCGCGGTCAAATTGCTCAAATAATCAGACAATCAAGCAATCAAGCAATCCTGTTAGTGCTCAACTATATGAACATATTAGTTACTGGTGGAGCTGGGTTTATCGGCTCTCATACATTGATTGAGTTGTACAAGGCCGGGCATACTGCCGTGGTGGTGGACAACCTGAGCAACAGCAGCCCCGTCGCATTGCAGCGCGTGGCCGAGATTACCGGCGGAGCGGAAATCCCTTTCTATAAAGTCGATATACGCGACCGCGAGGGATTAGAGAAAGTCTTTGCCGAACACAAGTTGGATGCCTGCATCCATTTTGCCGGGCTGAAGGCTGTGGGTGAGAGTGTGGAGAAGCCATGGGAGTATTACGAGAACAACATCAGCGGCACGCTGGTACTGGTGGACGTGATGCGCCGACATGGCTGCAAAAACATCATCTTCTCGTCCAGTGCCACCGTCTATGGCGATCCCGCCGAGATACCCATCACCGAGCAATGCCCCAAGGGCCAGTGCACCAACCCCTATGGCTGGACCAAGAGCATGTTGGAGCAAGTTTTGATGGACATCCAAAAGGCCGACCTAGACTGGAACGTGGTGCTGCTGCGCTACTTCAACCCTGTGGGCGCACACGCCAGCGGCCGCATCGGCGAAAGCCCCAACGGTATACCCAACAACCTTATGCCTTACATCACCCAGGTGGCTGTAGGCAAGCGCAAGGAGCTGGGAGTCTTTGGCAACGACTACCCCACGCCTGACGGTACCGGCGTACGCGACTATATTCATGTGGTTGACCTCGCCAACGGACACGTCTGTGCCCTCAAGGCCATCGAGCGGCAGTGTGGACTGGGTATCTACAACCTTGGCACAGGCCACGGCTACAGCGTCCTTGACATGGTGCACGCCTTCGAGCGCGCCAATGGTGTCAAGGTGCCATACAGCATCAAGCCGCGTCGCGCCGGTGATATTGCCACATGTTACAGCAATCCTGCCAAAGCAGAGAAAGAACTGGGTTGGAAAGCCCAATACGGCATTGACGACATGGTTCGCGACAGCTGGAACTGGCAACGTCAAAACCCCGACGGGTATCCTGAGTAACATAGGCCGTATTGAGACAAACAAAGAGAAAAGCAGGGGCAGCGCTCCTGCTTTTTTTGTTAATAACAAGTCATGATAAAAAAAAAACATCTTTCATGTTGTGATTTGACTTTTCACTGCGTCTAATATGGCAAAACGTAAGAAGTATAATGTCTGATTGTCTGATTGCTTGAGTAATTTGGTTAGGGTTAGAGGTTAGAGGGGGCGGCAGCAAATTCTCAATTCTCAATTCATAAGGCGCCAGCCACTCAAGCATTAACACATTCAAGCATTAAAACAATGTTGGTATCGGATATAACAATATGGAACTCGACGAAAGGACATTCAAGGAACTCATACACCGCCACCGCGACATGATATGGAGCATCTGCAAGAGCTACCGACTGAGTGAG
>JAFRXG010000093.1:0-5910 GCA_017441565.1 Bacteroidales bacterium
AAAGAGAAAAAAGTTGTACTTTTGCAAACTCAAATTTGAGGCCGACAAAGTAGCTCAGCAGGTAGAGCACATCCCTTTTAAGGATGGGGTCCTGGGTTCGAATCCCAGCTTAGTCACAACCAAAAAAAGACTAAGTAGCTCAGCAGGTAGAGCACATCCCTTTTAAGGATGGGGTCCTGGGTTCGAATCCCAGCTTAGTCACAAGATACCGGGAGCCGACTTCCGGTTTTTTTGTATATGATGAAAGCTTATCGCTTGCCACGGTTTATCATGTGCGTGTTCCTATTGCTGGGGCAGCTTCCTTGTTATGCGCAGGAGTCGCAGGAGCAGCTGGCATCGCATTATTATACTTCTGGAGAATATGCACAAGCGGCGGAGTTGTACGAGGCCCTTTACCAGAGGGCACCCAACAAGTTCTACTATCAGATGCTCTACCGTTCCTATTTGGAATTGGAGCAGTACAAGGATGCGGAACGTTTGGCTGAGAGGCGCATCCGCCAGTATCCGAACGAACTGTATCTATATGTGGACCAGGGGCGCGTGTACGAGCGCAAAGGTGACAGCCGCAAGGCGGCCAAGATATACGAGTCGGCTGTGGACAAGGTGGGGTATGACACCAAGCAGATTACAGAACTGACGCAGGCTTTTGAGACAGCCGGGCATCCCGAGTATGCTATTAAGACCTATTTGGCAGCCCGTAAGAAGATGCGTAATGAATATGTTTTTGTCAATGAGTTGGCAACCCTTTACGAGAGGGCAGGCAATTACGAGGCAATGATGCAAGAATACTTCGAGCTGCTGGACAAGATGCCTAATATGATAGGGTCGATTCAGATAGCTTTGCAGCGTGTGTTGAACGAGACGTCCAACCCCAAGATTGCAGAGGGGTTGCGCAAGGCTTTGGTGGAGCGGGTGCAGGAGCATCCCGAGAATAAGCATTATCTGGACATGATGATATGGTTCTCACTTCAGCAGAAGGACTTCGAGTTTGCCATGTTGCAGGCCAAGGCGGTGGACAAGCGCTTCCCTGAGCAATGGGGTGAGACGCTGATGAGGGTTGCCCAGATAGCCCGGAGCAACGCCGCCTACGATGTGGCGCAGGAATGCTATGCGACGGTGGTGAAAAAAGGGACGGAAGGCCCGTTCTATTTCGAAAGCCGAGTGGGCGAGCTGGAGGTGAAGTTCGACCGCATCAATCGCAATTTCCCCATAGAGAACAAGCGTCTTTGGCAGCTGCTGCACGACTACGAACACCTGTTCGACGAGTTGGGCAAGAATGTGAAGACGGTGCAGCTGATGCGCAACTACGCCCATCTGATGGCTTATTATGCCGACAGTCTACAGCGGGCAGCGGATATGCTGTACGATGTGTTGGAGCTGCCTCAGCTGCCGCCCAAAGAGCGCGACGAGACGAAGCTGGCTTTGGGTGACCTGATGCTTTTTGCTGGTGAGGTGTGGGATGCCTCGCTGCTCTATATGCAGGTGGAGAAGGCTAATAAGAACGACGTGCTGGGTTCGCAGGCCAAGTTCAAGAATGCCAAGTTGTCGTACTTTAATCACGACTTCCTTTGGGCAAAGACCCAGCTGGATGTGCTGCGCGCTTCGACTAGCAAGCTGATAGCCAATGATGCCATGGAGCTTTCGCTGCTCATAAGCGACAATATGGAAGAAGACAGCACCTTCGGCATGCTTGAGCGTTATGCCGAGGCAGATTTGCTGTTGTACCGCAACCAGCTGGATTCGGCATGGGATGCTTTCGACGCTGTCACCACTTCGGCATTGTCCCATCCTTTGTTCGATGAGGTGCTGCTCCAGAAGGCGAAAATCCGCATTCGTCAGCAGCGTTATGCCGAAGCCGACACGTTGCTGCAACAGCTGGTAGACTTTTACGCGAACGACATTTTGGCCGACGACGCCTTGATGCTGTTGGCCGAGCTCAACGATGAGCAGTTGGACAATAAGGCACGGGCTCGCGAATGCTATGAGAAGCTGATTCTCGACTATCCCACCAGCCTTTATGTCGACAGGGCCCGTAAACGCTACAATGAGTTGAAGGATTATGCGCAGGCAGGCAATCAATAGTACAACCCAATAAGAAGAACGCAGATGGAGGTAAGAGCAAAAAAATTCCTAGGACAGCATTTCCTTAAGGATGAGAGTATAGCACAGCACATTGCCGAGAGCCTCACAGGAGCCACATCCCACGTGTTGGAAATCGGCCCTGGCATGGGCGTGATGACCAAGTACCTACTGGACAATCAGAATTTGGATTTCCATGCCATAGAGATTGACCGCGAATCGGTGGCTTATCTTCACGACCACTATCCTTCGCTGCATGTGATTGAGGGCGACTTTCTGACCCTCGACCTAGGCGTCCTTTTCTCCGGCCCTTTTGCCGTCATCGGCAATTTCCCCTACAATATCTCTTCGCAGATACTTTTCAAGGTATATGACAACCGCAATCAGATACCCGAGGTGGTGGGGATGTTTCAGAAGGAGGTGGCCGAGCGTGTGGCGGCAAAGCCGGGAAGCAAGACCTACGGGATACTTAGTGTTCTGCTCTCCGCTTTCTACGATATTGAGTATCTGTTCACTGTGCATGAGCATGTCTTCAACCCGCCGCCCAAAGTGAAGTCGGCTGTAATACGCATGCGGCGTAACGCTGTTGCAGCCTTGGAATGCGACGAGAAGCTTTTCGCCAAAGTGGTGAAGACGGGTTTCAACCAGCGGAGGAAAACGCTGCGCAACGCCCTCAAGCCACTGGATTTGCCGTTAGAAAACATCCCCGAAGCACTGTTGGCTTTGCGGGCAGAACAACTTAGCGTCGCACAATTTGTCCAGATAACCCAGTTGCTTAGTTTGAATCAATAATACTTTAGTTCTATGTCGGTTATAGAATATGTTATCCTGTCCTTTGCACTTGCTATCCCTTTGGAGGTGACGCTGCGCGGATGTGCCTTGAAGAATCCTATCCGTCTGACGCGAGGCCTTGCCGTGTCGTTGCTGCTGGCCATTGAGCATACGGCACTCATGGTTATAGGTATATATATTGGCAATCTGTTGCGGTTCGACCTTCCCGAATATGACAACTTGGTCTATCTTGGCTTTCTGTTGGTGGTTGCCTTGCGTATGTTTTTCCCCGCATTCCGCAAAAAGGACAAGCCGCTGCCCCCCTACGACATCTCGAACTGGGGCACTGTACTGCTGCTGGGTGTGGCTACGGGTGTGAACACGCTGTTTGTGGGCATGGGTTTGGGCTTCCGTGTGGATTTGGCCACAGACCTTTGGAAAGTGGCTGTCCCCTTGCTGATAGTGGTGTTTCTTTTGGGCTACTGGGGCATCATGCTGGGGCGACGCAAGAAAGAGATACGCCAGCGCCGTTGGCAGTTGGTGGCAGTGCTGTTTCTGCTTGCATTCGCTATCAAGGGTGCCTTCTTCGGTGATACGATGTAATCTTATCTTGCCTGGGTTTGGACGGACGCTTTAATTATAATAAAATCAAATGAGAAAGTTTTGTTTGTTATTGTTCCTCATGGCATCGTGGCTTGTGCCTTCGATGGCATGTACTAATCTGATTGTCGGCAAGAAGGCCTCGAAGGATGGCAGCGTCATGTGCAGCTATAATTGCGACGGCTTCGGGTTCTCCGGTTCGCTGTTCTATAGTCCCTCCGGCCGCCACGAGAAAGGAGAGAAGATAGCCATTCATGGGTGGGGGCCCTCGCATGATGGGCAGTTTGTTGAGCAGGTGGAGTATACCTATAATGTGGTAGGGTTGATGAACGAAAGGCAGGTGACCATCGTCGAGACCACCTTTGACGGACGGCTGGAGATGGTCAACAGCGACGGGCTGCTAGACTATTTTAGTCTTATGCGCCTTGCGTTGCAACGCTCTGCCACAGCCCGTGAGGCTATCCGCTGTATGGCCGAATTGGTTGCACAGTATGGGTATAACAGCAGCGGAGAAACCATCACCGTCTGCGACCCTGAGGAGGCATGGATTATGGAAATAATAGGCAAAGGGCCTGGCCGAAAAGGTGCTGTGTGGGTGGCATTGCGTATTCCGGACGACTGCATCTGTGCCCATGCCAACCTAAGCCGCATACGTCAGTTCCCTTTGGAGAAGAAGAAATCGTATGTGAGTATCAGCAGCAGGAATCTCAAGCAGATCAATCGCCCGGAGGTAGAGTGTGTCTATGCCGAGGATGTCATCTCTTTGGCACGCGAGTTGGGCTTCTTCAGCGGCAAGGATGCCGACTTCTCCTTCCGCGATGCCTACTGCCCCATCGACTTTGAGAATGTGCGCTATGCTGATGCCCGAGTGTGGAGTTTCTTCCGCCACCATTACAGCCATGAGGAGATGGATAAGTACCTCCCGTATATCAATGGCGACTTCGACAAATGCGACCATCTCCCGTTGTGGATTAAGCCCGATTCGTTGCTCACTTTGCGTGATGTGCAAAACGACATGCGCGACCATTTCGAAGGCACTCCGTTGGATATGACGGCAGACATGACGGC
Organism: Bacteroidales bacterium; assembly: GCA_017441565.1. Lineage (GTDB taxonomy): Bacteria > Bacteroidota > Bacteroidia > Bacteroidales > P3 > Colimorpha. Next base: position 4,519 of record JAFRXG010000093.1, read on the forward strand.
AGGACCTTGGGGAATGCCTGTCCGTCCGCTCCCCATGCATTTCAAAGCCAGCGACGGAACCAGCTATTTCCGCGAACGGGCCATCGCCACCCAGCAGTCGGGTTTCACGATGACCTGCCAGATGCGGTCGTGGCTGCCCGATGATGTGGGTGGGGTGACATGGTTCAATTGCGATGATGCCAATATGGTGGCATACGTGCCCCTTTATTGCTGCATCACTCAGGTGCCCGACCCCTTCCGTCCCGAAAACAACCCTCGAAACGAATTCTCTTTTGAGTCGGCCTTCTGGATGAATAACTGGGTGGCGAACATGGTATACCCCCGCTATTCAATGATGATTGGCGACCTCCGCGAGGCACAGAAGGAGTTGGAGGACTATTATTTCGCCGATCAAGACTCAGTGCTTGCCGCCATAAAGGGAATGACTCCTGCCGACCGCCAAGGTTATCTGAACCGTAAAAGCATTGCTTATGCCGACATGATGTTGAAACGGTGGGATCGTTTGGCCAAGTTTCTCATCGTGCGGTATAACGACCAGGTGGTGCGGCCAGTGAAGGATGGCGAGGTAGTACGTGGACGATATGCTACCCCAGGCTACAATCAGGCCTTTATCGATGCCATAGGCCCTGCCACGGGCGACCGCTACCGCCTCAAAGAGGTGATAGAGCGGCGGGAACGATAGGTGATTATATCAGCCCTATTTGCAGCATCATGCTGCGGTAATATGATGCCTTCTCGGGCAGTTTCATCGGGAATGCCCTTGACGACGACGGCATGCGCCAAAGACGCATAGGCCTGTCAGCCAGCATAAACTCATTGTAATGGCCCATCGTAGGGGTGGGCACACCGTAGTCTTCGGTGATGACGGAGAAGCTTTTCTGTCCGGTACATACAAGGTCGTGGCAGAGGGGCATCTGTCTCAGGAGTGCCAGGATGTCGGTTTTCTCCACGATGTCCAAATCTTTGTCGGAAGCATTACCACTGAGGCGGCGTATGGCAGTGGCGGTGTCGAAGATGCCGATGCCTTTCTCGTTCAGCAGCGCTTGTATCTCTTTGAGTCGGAACGTCTTGTTTGCTGCGTCAACCAGATAGTCGCTGTCGCCGAAGAATACCTCCCCGAAGATGTTCCACATCTGGTTGGTGCGGTTGGGGTAGAAGAAATCCATGCACCACCGTTTTCGCGGAGGCGGGAAGCTGCCCAGCATCAGCAGACGTGCATTAGGCGACAAGAACGGCTGTAGCGGATGGCGTTCGACGGGAATGGTATTCATATCTGACATATAATGTTTAACGGATTGACACCCGTTTTATTGCCCTTTCTATAGTCTTCGGGGTTTTTGTAGACTCATCTATCTTTGCACTACAGTATTGCACTTGGTAGTTGTGCATCCG
>JAFRXG010000094.1:0-38878 GCA_017441565.1 Bacteroidales bacterium
GCCGCGCTCGCGCATGAGGTTGATGTAGTCAACCAGCACAATGCCGTTCTTGACCACGATGCCGATAAGCAGCACCAGTCCCAGCATGCCAATCATGTCGAGGTTTTGTCCGGTGACGAGCATCATGAGGATGACGCCGGTGAGTGCGAAGGGGATGGAGGAGATGATGATGGCGGGTTTGCCGAAGCTCTCGAACTGGGATGCCATGACGATGTAGACGAGCATGATGATGAGTGCGGCAAGGAGGCCCATGTCGCGTGAGGAGTCCTGCTGGTCTTTGTAGTTACCGGCGAGGTCGACATGTATGTCGGCGGGGATGCCCAGAGCGTCGATTTCTTTCTGGGTGTTCTGAGCCAGTTCCTGCAGCGAGGTCTTGTAGGGCATGACGGTGAGGGTGAGGTAGCGTTGGCGGTTCTTGCGCTCGATGGTGGGCGGGCACCAGTATTCCTCGATGGTGGCCAGTTCTTCCAGTTTGATGATGCGGCCCGTGGGCGTGGGGATGGAGAGCTGCTCGATGTCGGAGATGGAGGAGCGGTATTCTTCCTTGAGGCGGACGACGATGTTGTATTCTTCGCCGTCTTCTTTGAGGAATCCGGCGTTCATGCCGTTGACGCGGTTGCGGACGTAGAGAGCCACAGTGGAGCCGTTGAGGCCATGGAATGCCAGTTTCTCTTTGTCGAAGGTGATTTTCAGTTCGGCACGGTCTTCGTCGCGGCTGATTTTGGTGTCGCGAGCACCGGGTACATTGTCCATGATGCGTTGGCGCAGCTCGTTGGCATAGGCCGTGGTCTGGTTGAAGTCGTAACCGTAGATTTCAACGGAGAGGGAGTTGTTGCTGCCGCCGCCCATGCCGCCGCCTTGGTTGACCTGATAGGTGACCAGTTCGGGGTATTCGGCGAAGCATTGGCGCAACTGTTCCTGCATCTCGATGATGGTCTTCTTTCGCTCGTACTTCTTGGTGCAGCGCACGGTCATGCTGATTTTGTTGTTGGTAGTGCTGTTGAAGAGGGCCGACATGCCGGCATCGTCGTTAGAGCCGGCGGAGGTGGAGACCACGATGACATCGTCGCCGAGGATGCGATAGATGTCGTCTTCCATGCGGCGGGCGGTCTTGAGGGTTTCTTCGATGCGGGTGCCGCGTTGCAGCTCGGCGGTGATGCTCATGCGCCCGTTGTCCTGCTCCTTCATGAAGTCCATGCCGATGGCGCCGGTGATGATGGGGATGAGCGACACGATGAAGAGGGCGGCGAAGAAGAGGAGGGTGGCCAGTTTGTGGTGGAGGCACCAGCGGAGGAGGTTGGCGTAGGCGGCATCGACGGCGGCGAAGGCGCGGCCGAAGGTCTTTTCGTAGGTGAAGCGTTTGTTGGCGGCCTTTTGCTCAGCCTCTTCCTTGGCTTGGCGTGTGAGATAGAAGGGCTTTTCCTTCAGCATCTTGGACGAAAGCATGGGGATGAGGGTGATGGCGGCAGTGGTGGAGACGCACACCACGATGGTGACAATCCAGCCCAACTCTTTGAAGAAGATGCCCATCATGCCGGGCAGCATGGTGAGGGGGACGAACACGGCCACCAGCACCAATGTGGTGGCAATGACGGAGGTCCACACCTCGTTGGTGGCGCAGATGGCGGCCTCACGCGGATTCTCGCCGCGCTCGATGTGTTTGGTGATATTCTCCAAGACCACAATGGCGTCGTCCACCACCATGCCGATGGCGACGGTGAGGGAGGCCAGAGAGATGATGTTGAGCGAGCTGTCGGCCAGAAGGAGGTAGATGAAGGAGGTGACCAAGGAGATGGGGATGGTGAGTGCGATGATGATGGTGCTGCGCCAGTTGCCCAGGAACACCAGCACCACGAGCACCACGAAGAGGAGTGCGTAGAAGATGCTTTCGGACAGGCCGTTGATGGCGTTGACGATTTCTTCGGAAGCGTCACGGATGAGCGTGGTCTGGATGTCGGGCGGCAGGGTCTTCTGTATCTTCTCCATTTCCGCCTTCACCTGGCGGGCGATGGCGACGGTGTTGGCGCCGGTTTGCTTGGAGATGATGAGGCGGGCACCGTCCTGACGGTTGATTTTCTCGTCGAGGGAGAGGTCTTTGATGGTGTCGCGCACGGTGGCGAGATCACGCACGAAGACCTGCTTGCCGGTGGGGGTGAGTGCTACGGCGATGTTGCTGATTTCGGAGCTTTCGACATATTCGCCCTTGACACGCATCTGGTATTGTTCCTTACCCATTTTGACTGTGCCGGAGGCGAGGTCGAGATTGTTGGCACTGATGGCGTTGCCCACCTGCTCAAGGCTGATGCCGTAGGCATCGAGCTGCTTGGGGTCGAGGTCGATGTAGATGTAACGCTCGGGGGCACCGCTGACGGTGATGTTGCCGATGCCATCGACGCGGTTGAGCACGTTGACCACATTGTCCTCCAGGATTCGGTCGAGGCCCGAATAGCTCTCTTTGGCGGTGAAGCCATAGACGATGATGGGCATGGCACTGGAGTTGAGCTTCAGAATCATGGGGCGCGATACGCCGTCGGGCAGGTTGTCGTAGAGGAGGTCGACATAAGAACGGATGTCGTTCAGTGCTTCGTCGATGTCCGAACCCCACTCGAATTCGAGTGTGACGACAGAGATGTTGTCCTTGGAAGTGGACGTGAGGTTTTTAAGACCGTCGACTGAGTTGAGCGAGTTCTCGATGATTTTGGTGATATTGGTCTCGATTTCGCTGGCGTTGGCACCGGCGTAGGTGGTCATCACGGTGACGTATGGGGGGTCCATTTCGGGCATCTGGTCGATGGGCAGCCGCGAAAGGGAGAAGAGGCCCAGCACTATCACGGCCACAAATATCAGGCCTGTAGTGATGGGCTTGCTGATTGCTGTTTTGTAAATTGCCATTGTAATCTAGGGGTTTTTTCTAGGGGGTTCTAGTATTTCTAGTATTGCTAGTATTGCTAGTATTTCTAGTACTTTTTAGTATTGCTAGTTGGGTTAGTTCTCTACTATTTCTAGTTTTGCGCCGTCGATGAGGCGGGCTTGGCCGGTGACTACCAGCTGGTCGCCTTCCTTAAGGTCGCCGGGGATGACGGGGATGATTTCAATGCGGTCGTCGAAACGCTGGCCCAGGGTGACGGCAACACGGTGGGCGGTGCCGTTTTGGTTGGTGAAGACGTAGCGGTCGTTGCTGCCGGTGAGCTTCAGCACGCTCTGGTAGGGCACCACGATGGCGTCGATCTGACCCAAAGAAAGAGAAGTCCGCACATACATGCCGGGGCGGATTTTCTCACCCGCATTGGGAATGTTCAGCTTGGCCTGGAAGGTGTGGCTGGAGGGGTCAATGGTGGGGTATACAATCTCGATGGTGGCGGGGAAGGTCTTGTCGGGATAAATGTCGCTGTAGACATCTACCTTCATGCCTTGCTTCACCAAGGGGAAATAGGTCTCGGGGATGTTGATGATGGCTTTCAGACGGCTGATTTGGGTCAGCGTGAGGATGGGTGCGCCAGTGTACATCTCGCCGTCCTCGTAGTTCTTGGCACTGATGACGCCCGCAAACTGGGCTTTGACGAAGGTGTTCTCGTTCTGGAAACGCTCTGTCTCCACCAGCTGGTCGTAGCCGGCCTTGGTTTGGTCATACACCTGTTCGCTCACGCTGCCCGAGGCTTTGAGGGCTGTGATGCGGTCCAGCTCGGTCTTGGTGCTGTTGAGGTTGATGCGGGTGGTGTTGAGCTGGGTTTGGTCCATGCGTACCAACATGCTCCCCTTTTGTACGCGGCTGCCGACTTCGACGTAGATGTGCTCGATGTGGCCGGTGATGCTGGGTGAGATGTTCATGGTTTCATAGCCTTCCAGGGTGGTGGACAGTTCGAGCTGCTTGGCTATGCGTTCGTTTTGCAGGGTTTGTACTTTTACTTTTTCTGCTTCTTTCTTAGTGGTAGTGGCTTGGCGTTCCTCTTTCTTGCCGCCACATGAGGCGAGGAGGATAACAGCCGTGAGCAGGAGTGTGTTTCTTACAATGCGGTTCATTATTGCTGATTTTTCTATTTTTATGCGTGTTTGGGTTTATTCTACGGCTCTGCCTAAGAGGTTTTCAAGAGCCACTTGAGCCTGCACTACGCTCATCACGGCCTGGATGTAGTTGCTCTGGGCGGTGATGATGTCGGTGCTGGCGTTGGTCACTTCCAGGTTGCTGGCATGGCCGTAGGTGTATTTTTCCGATACGTTTTTGAAGACGCGGCGGGTGACGTCGAGGTTCTCATGTTGGATTTGATAGTTCTCGATGGCGGATACCAGGTCGTAGCACAGCTGGTTGTATTGCACCTTGAGTCCGTCTTCGGCCTGTTGTTTGCTGTTGAGGGTCTCTTGGAGGTCGATTTTTGCGCTTTTCACCTTGGCTAAGCGAGTGCCGCTCTGGAACAGGGGCAGGCTGACGTTGGCACCTATCATGTTGGGCGGGGTCATGTTGAAGCCCGCATCCTTGCCGAAGTAGGTCTTGTCGCTGTATTGATAGTAGGCCGAGAGGGTGGGGGTGAAGTCCATCCAGGCCATGGAGACCTGCTTGCGCGAGAGGTTCTCGGTTTGCTGTAGCAACTGGTAGTCGTAGTTGTCGTCCAGATGGAAGTTGCCCATGGTCAGTTTGGCGGCATAGTCGATGTCTAGCACCTGCTCCAACGGTGTGGTGAGTTCCAGGCGGCTGTTCACATCGGCACCCAGGAGCAGCACCATGGAGTTGTAGAGCAGCTTGAGCGAGCGTTGTGTGGAGTTGATGTTGCTGCGCATAGAGGCCACCTGCACTTTCAGCTTGTCGGCATTTATCTGTTCCGAAGCTCCGGCACGCACGCTGGCTTCGGTGGAGGCGAGGAGTTGCAGCATGTTCTGTAGGCTGGTGTCCAGCAGGCGCACGGTCTGCTCCATAATCAGGATGGAGGTGTAGGTGGTTTTGACGTTGGTGCGGGTGGTGTGTTCCGACTGGTTGCGGGAGATATTGGCCATGTCGATGGCTATGTTGTTCAGCATCGTCCCCACGATTTGTGCGCCGGTGAGGGCTATGGAGGCGGTGATGCTGAAGGTTCCGCTGGGGTTCATGGGGATGCTGGTGGCTGCGCTTGCGTCCGACGAGCTGCTCTCGGGAAAGGAGATGGGCATCGTCATGCCGCCTATCGTGATAGAGTCGGGCAGCATGGAACCCATAGAGCTTCTGCCGCCGAAGTTCATCTCATAGCCGCACATGTTTTGATAGTCGAATCCTGCCTTCACCTGGGGCAGCATGCTGGAAAGGGTCTGCCAGCGGGTGGCTTCGGCTTTCTGAATGTCCAAGGCGGCATTCTGCAAGGCGTAGTTGTGTGCTACGGCATAGTCCTGTGCTTCTTGAAGCGACAGCCGTAGTTTGGGGGCATCGGTCTCGTTTCCGCCTTTTTGTGCCACAGCCGTGAGGGCTGTCAGGGCCAAGATGAGTGATAGTGTCAGTTTTTTTAGTATCATTTGTTCTGTACTTTTATATTTTTTCTTGATTCATTAAGGATTCCATGATGCTTTTGAACTCCTTTTCCCGCTCCTCGTAGCGCGAGATGGTCTCGATGGACATCATTCCTCGGAGGAAGGTGAAGCAGATTTCGCTGATGTGGTTGCCATACTCGCTGCTGTTCATGGTGTCGATGTTATGGTTGTGCTGCACATAGTTGGTGATAAAATCCACTATCATGTCGATGTTCATGTTGGGACGGAGGTAGTGGTTGTCCTGCGCGTATTGCAACGCCTGGTTCAGTGTCTGGCGGAAAGAGGAGGTGTTGAGTTCGCGGAACTGCTCGTTTATCTCGGGGTAATAGCGTATGATTTCCTCTCGGAGGTGCTTGTATTTGAAGTTGGACATGGCGTTCACCCGAACCATATACACCGCCATCAGCAGCGGCTCGTCCACGGTGCAGTAGGAGCGTTTGTGGAGGTTCGTAATCTCGTCGCGCACCAACATCATACACTCGAACAACAGCTCTTCTTTGTTGGCAAACGATTCGTAAAGGGTGCGCTTGGAGATGTGCATTGCCGAGGCAATGTCGTCCATTGTCACACCCCGCACTCCTCGACTATTGAACATCTGTAGTGCCGTTTCTACTATTTTCTTTTTATTCTCTTCTGTTGCCATGCTGTTGTGATACTTTGCATTATGAGGCATCTTGTGTGATGCAGGCCTCATTTTTCGCGTTGCAAAGATACATAGAAAACTTGGAAAACTGAAAGCGTTTCCCGAGTTTTGTTGTTAAAAAAGTATAACGATGATTCTAGAGGGTGGGGTCAGCATCCAGCTTGCTAGTAGAAAGGGGTACTGGGCAGAGGTTTATTTCTTCTTACGTTCGGGGATGGGCTGGATGCTGGTTTTTGCGACCTTGATGCGGGTGCCGGGAGCGATTTCAAGCACTGCCTGGGTGGCATCGGTGCTTACGATGGTGGCGTGCAGTCCGCCTGCGGTCATGATTCGGTCGCCAGTTTTCAGGCTGTCGCGATAGGCGGCTTCCTTCTTGGCCTGCTGGCTTTGGGGACGAATCATAAAGAAGTAGAATACGACCATCATAGCCGTAAACATGATGGCGGTTTTCCATCCGATAGAAATGTCGAGTAGTGTCATATTGGGCGATTTGTGTGTTTGTTAAACAATTTTTTCTTGTTGTTGTCGTTATATTTCAATCGTAATAACGCAGCTGATGGTAAAATATTGTGAACTCTTTTATTCTTTTCTAAAGATTGGCACTTTCACCATGGGGGGAGGCTATGCCATGATACCCCTGATGGAGCAGGAGCTTGTGGATAGGCGGCATTGGATGAGCCGCGACGAGTTTCTTGACCAGTTGGCCCTCTCACAATCCATGCCGGGAGTGCTGGCCGTCAATATGGCCACGGGGCTGGGCTATCGCCTCCGTGGGTTAAGGGGTGCCATCTCTGCCATTGCGGGCAACATCCTCATGCCCATCATTTTCATTCTTATCTTGGCCATCCTTTTCCGCCACTTTCGCGAGAACGTCATCGTAGAGCGGTTCTTTATGGGCGTGCGTCCCGCCGTGGTGGCCCTCATTGCCGCACCCGTCTTTCGGCTGGCGCAGTCGGCCAAAATCACATGGGCCACCTGCTGGATTCCCATCCTCTCGGCATTGCTCATCTGGCTGTTCGATGTCAGCCCTATACTCATCATTCTTGCCGCCGTTGCGCTCGGCTTTGCCTATGGCAGGATAAAAATGAAAAACAGGAATTAAAACCCATCCACACTCTCATGATTTTTCTGCAACTCTTTTGGACATTCCTCAAAATCGGACTCTTCACCTTTGGCGGTGGGTACGCGATGATAGCCCTTATACAGAGCGAGGTGACCGTGAACCATCCGTGGCTTACCTCACAGGAGTTCACCGACATTCTGGCCGTCAGCCAGATGACCCCCGGCCCTGTGGGTATCAATACCGCCACCTATACGGGTTATACCGCCGTCCTGAATGCCGGCTACGACACATGGCTTGCCGTGCTGGGTGCTTTGACGGCCTCCGCTGCCGTCATTCTTTTGCCTGTGGTGCTGATGGTGGTGGCGGTGGTATTTCTCAAGCGTATGCAGGGTAATAAGGATGTGGAGAATATCTTCCGCGTCCTCCGCATGACGGTCGTGGGGCTTATTGCAGCGGCCGCATTGCAGCTGCTTACTGTCGACAGTTTCGGACAACCCGCCCTCTCGCTCCAGTTCCTCCTCAGCGTCGGGCTCTTCGTTGCAGTCTTCATCCTGGCATTCAAGCGTGTGAGCCCCATACTGCTCATCTTAGGAGCTGGGATAATAGGCATTATCGTCTATTCATTTGTCTGAAAGAAAACCCTGTGGGGTACTGCACCGTTTCGTCTGTGTCCATCCGCTATGATTTGGTCTTCGCCTTGGCGGCTTTTCTGATGATGTCAAGCTGGTGCCAGAAGTCGGGGAAGGATTTGCTGACCTGGTCAGGGTCTTGGATGACGAGGTCGGGAAACCGCAAGGTGAGGGTGCCGAAGGCCATGGCAATGCGGTGGTCGCCATGCGTGCCGACGGGCTGGGTGGGGTTGAGGACAGCTGGCTGCAGGCGTATCTCCGTGGCGCTATGGGTGATGACAGACCCCATCTTCTCCAGCTCTTCTTGAAGTGCGCTGATGCGGTCTGACTCTTTGAGCCTCAAATTTTTGATACCTCGCAGATGTGCGCGGATGCCCAAGGCGGCACAGGTCACCAGCACGGCGGGCAGCAGGTCGGGGCAGTCGATGAAGTTGTATTCGAAATGTTCGGGATGCTCGCCGGTGGCGGTGATGGCAATGGAACGCGTGTTGGTGCGATAGGGCGAGCGCAACTCTTGCGTGACGACCCCCAGTTGTCCGAAGATGTCTTTGACCACCCTGTCGCCCTGGCTCGATTGGGAATAGGAGAGGCCGGGCATGCGGATGCGCATCCCTGGCACCAGGCATGCGGCTGCGTATATGTATGAGGCCGAAGACCAGTCGGGTTCGATGTTGATGACCTGCTGGCGGTGTAGTATGTCGGTCGGAAGGGCTTCCACGCGGTAGACGCGGCGGTTGGGGCTGACGGAGTTCTTGAGGCCTGCCTGTGTGAGCACCGCGCAGGTCATCTCGATATATGGGCGTGAGGCGGCACGGTCGGTAAGTGTGAGGGTGAGACCGTTGGGAAGGAGACATCCGATGAGCATCATGGCAGAGACATACTGGCTGCTCTCGCTGGGGTCAATCTCGGCCATCTTAAACTGCGGTGTGAAGCCGGTGATGTCGACGGGCAGGTACCCCTCGGCCTCGGTGCAAACAATGTCGCACCCCATGTCGCGCAGACAACGGATGAGGGGTTCGATGGGTCTCTGTTTCAGCCGCTCGTCGCCGGTGAGGTGCCAGTGTCCGGGGGTGACAGCCAGGAGGGCGAGCATGAAACGCGCCACAGTGCCGGCATTGCGGCAGTAGAAACTGTCGGCTGTGCCGTGGCGCAGCTGTGCGAGCAGGGCGGCCATCAGCTGGGTGTCGTCCGAGTCGGATAGGTTGCGAATCATAAACGGCAGCCCCTTCTCAGAGTAGCCCCCCTTTGGTTGCCGACCGCCTTCGGTGCCGCCACCATTGGGACGCGACCCCAATATGTGGTTGAGCAGCAGCCAGCGGTTGCTGAGGCTTTTGGAGGCGGGGAGTTCGACGTGGAGGTCATTGGTCTTCATATCTCTATGCCGTATTCTTTGATTTTGCGGTAGAGGGTGCGCTCGGAGATGTGGAGGTCCTGAGCGGCGAGGGTGCGGCGGCCGCCATGACGTTCCAGAGCGGTGCGGATGGCCTTCTTCTCGCGTTCTTCCAGTGCCAGGGGCTCTTCGTCCACCACCTCGGCGTCCTGCAGGTTCTCCTCAGGCTCATGGGTCGTGTCGTTGGTCAGTACACGCATTGCGTTGTTGGCGGGGGTGGCGTGGGTGTCTATATAGGTGTAACCCTGATGGGCTACGGGGGTGTGGCTGGTGAGGGGGACACCGTGGGCCAGTTGGGCGACAGCCTGGCGGAGGTCGTTGATTTCGTTGCGCATCTCGCTTATCATCTGCCCCATAGAGAGGGCTTTGAGCAGCAGCTCGCGGTCGGAGATGGCGGTGGTGCTGCCGCCCGTGTTGCCGTTGAACAAGGCGGGCATCTTCTCTTCGGGGATATAGCTGAGGTAGTTCTCAAGGATGGCGCGGGTGATGGTGCGCTCCGATTCCACCACGGCAATCTGCTCGGTGACGTTCTTCAGTTCGCGGATGTTGCCATACCAGGGGTAGTGCATCAGGTATTCGCGGGCATCCTCGGTGAGGAAGATGGGCGGCATGTGGTATTTCTCCGCCACATCGGACGAGAACTTACGAAACAGCAGCGGGATGTCGTCGCGCCGTTCGCGCAGGGGCGGTATGTAGATAGAGATTTGTTGCAGGCGGTAGTAGAGGTCTTCGCGGAAGCGGCCGTTGCGCACGGCGGCTACGAGGTCGACATTAGTGGCGGCAACCACGCGCACGTTGACCTTTATGGCGGTGGAGGAACCCACAGGGATGATTTCGCCGTTTTCCAGCACACGGAGTAGCTTGACCTGCATGGAGAGGGGCAACTCGCCAATCTCGTCGAGGAAGATGGTGCCGCCGTCGGCCTCTTCGAAATAGCCCTTGCGGTTCTTCTCCGCCCCGGTGAAGGCCCCTTTGACATGGCCGAAGAGCTCGCTCTCGATGGTGCCTTCGGGAATGGCGCCGCAGTTGACAGACACCAGCCCGCGCCCTTGGCGCACATGTTTGCGGAGGCTGTTCTCGTGGATGATGCGGCTGAAGACGTCTTAGCCAACGCCGCTCTCGCCGGTGATAAGTATGCTGAGGTCGGTGGGCGCCACCTGCACGGCTTTGTTGAGGGCCAGAAGCAGTTTGGGGTCGTTGCCGATGATGCCGTAGCGTTGTTTGAGTGTTTGGAGGTCCATGATATAATGGTATAACTTCTAAAGTATCTATTCAATCTATCGTATCTATCTTATCTACACCACCACCCGGTGGAGCTTCAGACAGATGGTTTGTTTCAAGGTGGTAAGCCGTTGGCTCTCCTGCATGAGGATGTTGACGTCGTCCTCGTCCTTGCAAGCGCGGAGTTTGTAGCCGATGGCTTCCAGCTTTTGCTCAATCTTTTTCTGCTTGAAGGTGAGCAGGGCTTGTTCCAAGTCGGTGTCCAGATGGCTTTCGAGGGAAGGCACGATGATGTGTTTCTTTTCGCGCCAGAGGTCGCTGATGGTGTGCGGGGTGACCATGAGGGTGAAGATGGCGTTGCGCACAGGAATGTCTTTGAGGTTGGCAAAGAAGTTGGCGTCGGGCAGGGGTTGATTGTTCTCAACTGACTGGCGGAAGTAGTCGAATATCTGCTGATAGATAGGGTTGTCGAAGGTTAGGTCGTTGTCGGTCAGCTCCTCCACGATGACGTTGGCCACCGGAATGTTCACCGTGAACTTGTTGTCCTCGTCGTCCAGCATCTCCTGCGGCACTTCCTTGTTGCCGTAGTTGAGCATCAGGCGTATCAGATGCTCCTCCTGCGCCTCGGCGGGATGTTGCGATGCGAGCAGCTGCTCAGGAGCCCTGAACGAGGGTGTGAGCAGGGTGGTCTCATAGTCGTTGGGACCCGGCTCCAGAGGTGGTGGCCCGTCGGGGGCGGGGACGGGCGGCGGCGGGGTCTGAGACTGCTGGCGCGCCTCCTCCTTGTGGGCCTTGATGATGTTGAGGTTGATGGTCTTGGCCAGCTCTTGTGCCAGCACCTGCTCCGGCATTTTCAGCAGCGAGGCAGTTTTCACCACATACTCCTGCCGCTCCATGATGTCGGGCACTAGGGCAATTGTGTTGATTATCTCCTTGAGGGCTTCAGACTTGCGGATGGGGTCGTTCTTCACGTCCTCCAGCAGCAGGTTGGTCTTAAACTCTACGAAGTTCTGCTCATGCTCCTTCAGATATTCCTGCAGCTGGGTGGAACCGTATTTTTGCGCATAGCTGTCGGGGTCCTCGCCGTCGGGGAAGAGGACCACACGCACCCGCATCCCTTCTTCGAACAGGAGGTTGACGGCCCGTAGGGCCGCTTTGATGCCGGCGCTGTCGCCATCGTAGAGGACGGTGACGTTGAGCGTGTAGCGCTTGATGAGGCGTATCTGCTCCACGGTGAGCGACGTGCCGCAGGAGGCTACGGTGTTGCAGACCCCCGACTGGTGCATCGACACCACGTCGACATTGCCCTCCACCAGGTAGCATTTGTCCTCCTTGCTGATGGCGTTGCGGGCCTGATAGAGGCCGTAGAGTGTGTGGCTTTTGTCGTAGATATCCGAGTCGGGCGAGTTGACATACTTGGCAGCCTGTTTCTCGCTGGAAAGCACACGGCCGCTGAAGCCCAGCACACGGCCCGAAATGCTGTAGATGGGGAACATGACGCGCCCGCGGAAGCGGTCGTAGCACTTGCCGTCCTCTTTAAAGATGGTGAGGCCGGTCTTCTCCAGCACCTCGTCGGAATAGCCGTTGCGGCGGGCATGGTCGGTGAAGTTGCGCCACTCGTCGAGGCAGTAGCCGAGGCCGAAGGTCTTGATTATCTCATCGCTCATGCCACGCTTATGGAAGTAGCTGAGCCCGATGGCGCGGCCCATTTCGTCATTATACAGAAGGTCGGCAAAGTATTTTTGGGCAAACTCGCTGACATGGAACAGGCCGTCGCGCTCGGACTGGCGTTCGAGCTGCTCGTCGGTCATGCGCTCTTCTTCGACAGTGATATTGTATTTTTGGGCCAGGTAGCGCAGGGCTTCGGGGTAGGTGTAATGCTCATGCTCCATGAGGAAGCCCACGGCATTGCCCGATTTGCCGCAACCGAAGCATTTGAAAATGCCTTTGCTGGGCGACACATAGAAGGAGGGGGTCTTCTCGTTGTGGAACGGGCAGCAGCCGATGTGGTTCGCCCCACGCTTTTTCAGCGTGACAAACTCCCCGATTACCTCCTCTATATGAGTGGCATCCATAATGCGTTGTATGGTTTCCTTGTTGATCATTTCAATTTGCAAAGATACAAAAAATAACTGACATTTTGTCAGTTTTGTGCAGCATTATTTTTTATTGTGTTGGATGATAGGTTTTTCTAGTCGTATAGGAGGGCTTTCTTTTGCATGGCTTTGTTTTTTCGGACATGGGCGGTGAGGCCCTGTGGGGCAATGGTTGGTGGCCGATAACTGACCCGCTACGCCTTTTCGACTGCTGATGGTTTACATAGCATCACGACTATGTTTGCTTTTCATTTTCTGTTAGAGAAATGAAACTGGAATGGAATAGAAGTGTAGTTGAAACATAATAGGATTAAAGGGGTCAAGCTGGTCAGGACTAGGCAGGAAGGGGGAGGGCAAACGCATCAAAATTGGTTGTCAGGTATGCCGAAAGCTCATATACGATGTGCGGCAATGCGGCTCCGCCCCAGCCCAAAGGGCTGGAACAGATATAGCCTAAGGCAACGCCCTAGGAATCAGTCCCTATGCCCGACAGATGCAGCCTACGTGGCTGCATCATTACGCCCGTGCCAAAATCCGCTGCCAGCAGCCCTGTAGGCTGCTGGTCGCTGCCGTCGTTGTCCCCGTATGGCGGTGCCATACGCTATATCTGTCTGTGCCTTTCAGGCACACTGAGACATCAAACCATGGAGCTTGATTAATTGCAACGTCCTTCTAGAACCCCAAGAATCGTAATATTTGATGCGTTTGTTCTGCTTTGGGGGGGGAGGAGGGCGGCTAGTCGCAGAGGACGTAGATGTCGTTGCGGGGGTTGATGTAGAGAACGGGCATCTGCTGGGCGTTGCGGATGGTGCGTTGCTCCTGCACGCCGGCCACCCATTCCAGCACGTCGAGGTCGCGTGTGTCGGTGGTGACGGAGATGAGTAGGCCGCAGCCTAGGGTGGCGGCAGTGTCGCACACCAGGGTTTCGGGGAAGAGGGCACGTCCGCTGACAGCCTGGGCTTGGTAGCTGATGCCCAGTCCCTTGAAAAATTTGTTCATAAACAGCACGTTGTTGTTCCATTTGGTGCGCAGACCTTCGTCGGAGTAGTCGAAATGGAGCATGGTGAGGCGGCTGTGGTTGAAGCGGCTGAAATAGCTGGCCCAGATGAGTTTTTCTTTGCTCTCCTTACGGAAGTCGATGCCGAAGGCCACATGCTGGTAGCTCTGTGGGTCGCGCAGGGGCTGCTGGACGGTGACATAGGCTATCTTGCAGGTGGCGAAGTTGCGCAGCACTTCGTGGGGGTGGGTGGGGGCGGAGCGGCGGGCGTGGGCGTTGACTCCGGCCACGGCTATGACCCCGTTGAGCATGGTGGGGAGGGCGTTGACGACGTCGCGTGTTTTGCCTTTTAGCGCCACGTGTGCGGGACGCACTTCGGGGTGGGCGGCTTCGATTTTCAGCAGCTGGGCTGTGGCCTCGTCGATGCTGGGTCCCCCATAGCGTTTGTCTTCGACATAGAGGAGGATGAGTCCTTTGTTGAGCATTCGGGCAAGGAAGCAGGCGTGGCTGACTACCTCATGAGTCATCGTGAGGTCGGCAAGGCAGGCGATGACGAATTGGTCTTTCATCGGATGAGGGTTATGTCTCCTTTCAAGATGTTTTCTTGGTTGGCCTCGCACTTGACGTGGCAGGTGTAGGTGTAGACACCCGGCATGCAGAGGTTGCCGTTGTAGCGGCCGTCCCAGCAGCTGTGGATGTCGTGGGTTTCATATACTTTTTCGCCCCAGCGGGTGTAGATGGCCAAATAGAAGTCGAGTACGAAGGTGCCGTGGAAGCATAGGCGGTCGTTGACGCCGTCGTTGTTGGGGGAGAATGCGTTGGGGATAAAGATATTGGGCCGGCCGCAATTGACATCGGTGCAGATGAGGCGCACCCGGCCTGTCCAAGTGCAGCCCATGGTGTCGGTGACGGTGACTTCGTAGATGGCGATGGAGTCGACCGGCGTGGCCAGGGGGTTGGGGCTGTTGGGGTGGTCGAGGGTGTAGCCGTTGGACCATTGATAGGTGGCGCCGGGCACTTCGGTGACATGTAGGCGCACGCTCTCGGTGAGGAAGAGGATGCTGTCGTCGGCCCAGGCACGCATGTGGTTGAGCGAGCTGTCGCGTCGTATTTCTTCGGTCACTTGGTAGGGGCATCCGGCGGTGTCGGCTATATTGATGGTGTAGGTGCCTTCGCAGAGGCTGTCGACCAGGGTGTCGCCGACATGGTAGTTGGGGAGGTCGTAGCTCACTTTAATCCATCCGTCGCATTGGTCGGTGCAGAGGATGGGCTGTGACTCCACTTGGTATTGCATGGTGGGCGGGTCGGGTATGGTGAACTGGGTTTCCAGATTGCAGCTGTAGCTTGTGATGGTGAGGGTGTGGGTGCGGCCGTCGGCGCTGAGGCCGGTGAGTATGGAGTCGCCTTCGACGCCGTCCCAGAAATAGCGGGCGGAGTCGGCCACATTGGCGGGTATGACGGCTATGGCGCGTCCGTCGTTGCCGCCGGGGCATGTGGGGGGTATGATGATGAGGGTGTCGAGGAGGTAGATGTAGGTGACGTTGAAGGTGTCGGTTTCGTGACAGCCTTCGGGGGTGGTTATGTCAAGGATATATTGTCCTGTTTGCGGGGCATAGGGGTTGGCGACAGTGCTGTCGGACACGGGGTCGCCCGACCAGTGGTAGCTGCAGCCGAGGAAGGGGCGGGGACCAATCTGTCGGAGCATGTCGATGCAGGTGTTGAAGCTGTAGGTATGGGGGGCTTCGCTGTCGAGTATCCATAAGGGGTGTTCGATGGTGTCGGTGGTGCGGCAGCCATAAGCTTGGCTGGCAATGAGGCGGACGGTGTAGAGGCCTGGTGCGGTGTAGCTGTGCTGCGGGTTGCGGAGGTTGGAGGTGTCGCCGTCGCCGAAGTCCCAGTGGAAGGAGGTGCCCCGGCTGGTGTTGGAGAAGTTGACGACATAGGGGATGTCGCACCCCACAGCTGGCGGCTCGAATTCGGCCACGGGGAAGTCGTTGTGTATGTTGATGCGGAAGAGGGCATTGTTGCAGTTGTTGCTGAGGTTGTGGTTGGACCATGCTCCCGTAGTGGTGGGGAATCCGTCGTTGCGGTAGCAGCTGGCACATACGCTGTGATAGAGAGTGCCCATCTTGTCGAACCGGCTGGTGCCGCCGTCGACATGGTCGTAGCCCCCTCGTGGGTTGCTTTCGCCGTGCAGCTCGCCGAAGAAGGTGGCATAGTCGAGCTGCGAGGCGTCTTCGTTGATGGCGATGATGTAGAAGTCCATACCATCGGTGCTGTCCTGGATGGCGTCGGTTGTGACCTCCATGTTGTAGGTGCCTCCCTGGTTCCAGGTGATGCCGCCATTGCCGACAAAGTCGCGGCCCCAACCTGCGGCATAAACACGGTTGCAGATGTCGGCGGCAAAGGCGGTGGGTGAGAGGTTGGGACGGCCTTGGGGTGTGCCGAAGACGGTGGACCACACTCGTCCGCTGAGGTCGGGGAGTAGGCGGGCGACGAGCATGCCGCTGCCGGGCACGTTGTAGGTGGCGTTGTATATCATGGTGCTGCCGGGGGCTTTGGTCTGGCCGTAGACGTAGACTTCGTTGTGCTTGCCGGTGCGAACGAAATAGATTTGGTCGTAAGCCGACGAGCCGTAGAAGGTGCTGGCCATGAGGCGGTCGCCGGAGTATGAGATTTTTGAGATGAAGCCGTCGGCCGAGCCGCCGCCATAGGTGGTCTGCAGGGCACCGGCGGTGGTGGGGAAGCCGGTGGCGGTGGTGCCTCCGCAGGCAATCACATTGTAGTCGGTGTCGACATCGATGGAGTAGACGGCGGTGGGTTGGGAGTTGCCGAGGTAGGTGGACCAGATGAGGGTGCGGAGGTTGTAGTCGATTTTGAAGACAATGCCGCTCTGGCGGGATGCTGTGCGAGGCTCGATGCAGCCTTCGGTGGTGGGGAAGTCGTAGGAGTTGGTGGTGCTGCCGACGTATATGTTGTTGAGGTCGTCGGTGATAAGCTCGCCACGGGCACCGTCGCCATAGTTGAAATAGAGCGAGTCGTTGCCGAGCATGATGGTGTTGGCCGTGCGGTTGAAGTACTGGAAATAGTTGAGACCGTCGTTTTGAGAGCCTCCGATGTAGGTGGATGCTTGGAGCTGGGTTCCGTCGCTGCTGAAACGGCTGATGAAGATGTCGCTGCCGTTGGGGAAGTTGATTTCGGATGTCCCTTCGTACTGGAGGCTGGTGCCTCCGTTGAAGGTGGTGTCGTAGGCATTGGGGGTGACGGGAAAGTCGTCGGAGCCTGTGGTGCCGAAGATGACCAGCTCGTTAAAGGTGTTGACATACAGGCTGTGGGGCATGTCGGCATAGCTTCCGCCCAGATAGGTGGCGTAGTGCCGTTGGGTGCCAGAGGAGTCGAACTTGAAGATGGCGATGTCGGCATTGCCGTTGTAGGTGCTGTCGTAGGCTCCGGTGGAGACAGGGTAGCCTATCTGGAACACCAATCCGGCGGTGTAGGTGTTTTTGTAAAAGTCGTAGGTGGCGGTGGTGCCCCAGTTGTCGGCGGTGGAGCCGGTGTAGGTGGAGAAATGGAGTGTGGGGTCGATGACAAGGGGCAGGGAGTGGTTGTATTCGTCGAGGACAAAGCTGACGGTTGTGCCGACGATACGGTAGCGGGCAGGTATTTGGTGGCGGCCGGTGTCGGTTTCTTGATAGGCGTAGGGCTCTAGTTCGACCAGATCGCCCACTGAGGTGCGGATGATGAGGTTGCCATTGCTGAGATAGAGTTTGTCGGCTCCTTCGTAGCGCATGGTGATGTCGGCGGCATTGGCTCCGGGTGCGACATAGAAGTTGGTCTTGAGGGCATGGGTTGCCGCCTGCACGTCGAGGTCGATGCCTGGGTATAGGCCGCTGTAGTAGATGGTGCCGTAGTGGGGCATGTGTGTCGCCCACCGGTCGGGGTCGTGACCATAGTAGTAGTTGTCGTATCCTCCCTCGCTGTCGATGTCACGTCCGGATACTTCCACATGAGGACTACTGCCTACAAAATGTACTTTGTAGGCGTGCATCTGGCACCCTAGCAGGTGGTGGAAATGATGAGGGTCGTGGGTCTCGGTAGGCTGTTCGCGCACGGCGATGGTGAGGCAGCCGCTTTCGGCGAAGAATGCCGCGTTGTGCATCTGGGCTTGAAAGAGGAAGGGTTCCGACCATTGCCCTTGGTTTTCGATGAAATGGATGCGGCCGCCGGTACCGAGGGTGTCGCGGTGGTGGGCAGACAAGGGTGTGATAGTCCAAATGATAAATAGCAGCAAGAGTGTGCCTTTGCGGGCACACTCTGCTGGTATCGAGAAAGCGATTGTTTTATTTGAGCACCTCGATGACACCATTGTGTTCGAAATTGCCTTTGTAGCCTTTGCCGGAGAAGCGGTAGAAGTAGGTGCCTGCCGGGGTGTTGGTCTTGGCAGGGTCCCAGAATTGGTCTTCCCTTTGGATGTTGACGGCGTGGAACACCCGCGAACCCCATTTGTCGTAGATGTCGAGCTGGTTGATAGGGTAGGCCAGGCCTTCGACTAGATTGCCGATGACGAAGCGGTCGTTGATGCCGTCGCCATTGGGAGTGAGTACGTTGGGGAATATGATGTTGTCGTTGATGAGCAGGATGGTGTTCTCAATGGTGTCGGCGCACTGTAGGAGTCTGCCGCTAGGAGCGAAGTTTTCGTAGCGGGCAATGAGCCGTACAATGTAGTTGCCGGAGACATCTTCGCCATCGCTGGCCGTCCATTCGAATGAGGTGTTGCTTTCGGTGGCGGTGTGGAACGAATAGGGGTTGTCCCTGTCGTACTGTATTTCCCAGAAATACTTGTTGTGGCCGTCGTCGGGGGTAGTGTTGTTGATGAGTGATACGGATGGGTGTAGGACTGTGGGGTAGACGGGGTCCCAAGAGAATTGAGCCTTGGGCGAGGGGTATACGGTGATGAGGTCGGTGTAGATGAGGGAGTCTTTACAACCCATGTCGCTTTCGACATAGTATTTGAAGTCGTAGGTGCCGGCGGCATAGGAGTGGCTAGGATTCTTGAGGGTGGAATAGGTGCCGTCGCCAAACACCCAGTGGTATTTGTGTCCGAAGTTGGTTGTGTTGACGATGTTGATGGTGAAGGGTTCGCATCCTTCGAGGGGGAAGACTCCGGGGTCGAAGGTGGGGACAGGCTGCGGGTTGACGGAGAGGACGATAGTGTCACGTGCAGGGCAGGAGACGTGCTTTCCGGGATTGTTCACTTCAACCACATAAGTCTTTTGTCCGTATTCGCCCGTGTGGGTGGTGATGGTTTGGGAGGTGTCGCCGAAAGGTTCCCAGGTGTAGCGGTAGTCAAAACGGTCGGAGAAGTGGTCACCAGCATTAAGCACGATGCTTTCGGCGCCGCAGAGCATGGTGTCGTTGCCTAGCTTGGGTCGTGGGGTGTGGACGGTACTGATGCGGGTCAGGGTGTCCCAGCGGCAGCCGAAATTGTCGTAGACCGACAGTACGATTTTGAAGGTGCCGCTTGTGTCGGGTGAGGAGATGAAGGCTGCGGTGGTGTCGTTGGCCTTTTTGTTGATGCGGAGGCCGCGGTAGAGGCCATTGTAGAAGTCGGTGGCGCGGTTGGTGTCGGGACGCCAGATGACAGAGTCGATGCCCACCTGATAGTCGCAGGAGCCAGAGCCGCCGGACAGGCCGCAGATGTCGAGCGACCAGCCGAAGACCCAGCCATTGTCACTGCCCCAGAAGTCACAGATGACCGCTTTCCACACACCGTTGAGGGGGCAGCCTATGAGGTCTGAGAAGTCGCTAGAGGGTGAGTAGTAGTCTAATTTTTCTTCATGATTACTCGGTTGGCGAGTGCGTATAGTATATGTACCTCCTCCGGGTTTGTTGTAGTAAGAGGGCATAGGGTTGAAGGTGATGGCATCGGTGATGGTATTGGGGGCAGTGGAGATGTACCATTGGCCGGATTGGAAGAACGAGGGTACGTCGGCGAGGTCGCCCGTGATGAGGGTGTACTTGCTGTTGCGCGACCAGCAGTAGTCGAGACCGATTCCGAAGGGATTTTGGAGTGAGTCGCATGCTGGAGACCCATCGTAGTCATACGCCCAACCTGTAAATGTGCCGCCGCCTGCTCCACCACCGTCAGGAGAATTTTCAGGAGCCAAAGGATCGCAAGTGGTACCACTACCGTATTTGCCGTATTTTAGAACAGCATAACCGGCTGTGGCGGATACATTATCATCATAGGAGGGGCATTCGATGGCCACGCGGTAGTCACCCATGAAGGAGTGTTCGTAGTTGATGCAGATGGAGCATATTTCAGCTGCTGACTTCACCTTCTGCCCTGAGGGGAATTCGCCAGAGAAGTCCACAGGAGTTCTGAAACACTTATCGACACCCGGGCAGTTAGGACCGTCAGGAATAAAGTTTCGTACAATGTTGAATTTGGACTTTTCGGTGACAAACTCGATTTTGCGCAGGGTGAGGGTGCCGTTCTGTCCTTCATAACCCACGTTAACCATCAACGAGTCGTTGTTGCATATCTCGCTTAGGTCGAAGATGGTCTTGATGGGGTTAGGTGAGACTCGCGCTTGTATTCTATCTGTGGTTGATTCGCATTTTAGTTCGTCGAATATGGTCAGCGACACATCGTAGCAGTTTGGTGTCTGGAACTCGCTGTATGCTACTGAGGTGGCACCTATGCCGGCATAGTCGTCAGCCTGGAGTTTCCATACGAACCTGCTGTTTGTGTCGGCAGGGAAATAGTGTCCTGTGTTGTTCGTGTATTCGCCGTGGCCGTGGAACCTGACATCTTGGCCGGCGCAGAGCAGTGCGGCGTGTATCATACCGAAGGTGTCGATGGATATGATGCTGTCAAAGATGGTGGTGTCGTAGGCTATGAAGGAGGTGTCGCGGGTGGTAAAGTTCACGGAGTCCGCATCCCAGATGGTGTCGGTGCGCGTTACTCGCGAGCTGTCAATTTCCACATAGAAGACGGTGTCAATATAATCGGGGACCCAAGTGAGGGTGCCATGACCGATGACTTGGCCTGTTACGCGGTCGAGGCGGTCGAATACCGAGTCGATGACTGCGTTGATACTTTCGCAGGGTTTTTTGCATTCGAGAATGACATGGAAGCCCTTGTAAGGCTGTAGGGCGGTGTCGCGTACGGTGGTGCGGAAACGGACGGTCATCTCACCGGTTGGATTAGAGGGGCTGACGAAGAATTTGATAGTACTTGGTTGGTGGCAGTTGTTAATTTTGGCCAGCACGGGTGAAGAGCTGTTGGGGCCGTCGTAGATATAGAGGGTGTCGTTGCAGCCGATGTCGATCCAGTCGATAGTCAAGCACAGAAAGTTTTTATTGATTAGGGAGTCGGCAGTGGTGTCGATGGTTGTGCAGGTGGAGGTGATGGTGACCCAGTAGTCGCGTCCGCCCGAGTAGGTGTTTCTTTCGCCGCCATCGTCGAAGATGCCAGTAGCATCACCGGCCAGGTAGTTGTTGCCGTGCGTGCTGTCATCCAGATTAAAGATGATTACGTTGTCGCTCTGAGCCATGACACCCATTGCTATGAATATTGCAAGAGCAAAAAGAACTATTTTTTTCATGGTGAATAATTTTTAGCGTTAATGGAATGTTCTTCAGTCTTTAAAGCGTTCAGGGAAATTGGTGCGTTCAAGGGCTTCGCCATAGTTGCGTACAGCCAAATATTGAGCTGTGTTGTTAGACCCCAGTCTGTAGTAGATGGTGACGTATGGGTGTGATACCTGGAAGTTCATGAAGTCGTACTCCCAGAAACTTAAGGTGTTGAGGTCGACAACAAAATCACGCGATACTTTTTTACCCGTGAGCCTGTTGGTCACCTCCCTAATGTTGTATACCGGGGCACCTTCAGGAACCTCGTCGACAAGATAAAATGTGTTCCGCGATACTTGGCAGAAGTACTCTTGTTTCTCAATCGGATAGGATTGAGGGTCCAGGCCGCGGATTGTCAGGTAGGGCCCGACGATGGCTTCGCAGTCCTGAGCCTTGGCAGGATTGAGAAGCCCTACCATAAAGATGATGGCTGTGATGATTAGAAATTTTTTCATGATGGTATCCTTTTTATTATTATTCCACTGGGGGGGCAGATGCTTTTTTCTGTTACATTCTTTTCCTCTCACTATATACTGTCAAAAGTGCCGAAATCGTCACCCCCTCAGAGTGTGTTTTAACTTTTTTTACGACTTTTTCTGTAGGCTTTTCACCAGAGCCATGAGATAACCCAGTACCAGGAATCCTCCAGGGGCTAGGATGAAGAGGAGCATGCCGTCGTTGCCGCCGATGAAGTTGTGACCAAAGAAGGAGCCCGCACCCAGCAGCTCACGTACCAGACCGACCAGCGTCAGTGCCCAGGTAAAGCCCAAGCCCATGAAGAGGCCGTCAAGCAGCGAATGCCATACATTGTTCTTCGAGGCGAATGCTTCGGCACGTCCCAGGACGATGCAGTTGACGACGATGAGGGGGATGAAGAGGCCCAGGGTGGAGTAGAGGTCGGGCAGGTAGGCCTGCATGACCAGTTGCACGATGGTGACGAATGTGGCGATGACGACGATGAAGGCGGGAATACGCACTTTGTCGGGAATTACCGATTTCAAGAGCGATATGACGATGTTGGACATGGTGAGCACAAAGGCTGTGGCCAGCCCCATGCACATGCCGTTGATGGCCGAGGAGGTGGTGGCCAGGGTGGGGCACATGCCCAAGACAAGGACCCATGTGGGGTTTTCTTTGACAAGTCCGTTTTTGATTATGTCGACAGCTTTCATTGGTTGTTATCTCCTTTCTTGAATGTTGCGTAAGCGTTGTTGATAAGTTCGCAGAATGCACGTGAGGTGATGGTCGAGCCGCTGATGGCATCGATGTCGCCGCCATCTTTCTTGACCTTCAGGCCTTCGGAGGGGTTCTTGCCAATCACGTCGCCTTTGTTGCCTTGTTGGAACCATTCGCCGGCTTTGGCACCCAGGCCGGGGGTCTCCGCCGTTTCCAATATTTGGTAGCCGCTGATGCTTCCCTCGGCATCGAGGCCGACCATTGCTATCAGGTCGCCACCAAAGCCCTTGTTGCTCTTTGACTCGATGGCCATGCCCACCAGGTTGCCTTCGGTGTCGTAGGCCTTGGTGCAGGGCACCCCGTCGATGTCGCATTCTTCTAGTTTCTCAAAGGCGGGCAGCACGGCCTTGACGGCGGCTTCTTTTTTGGCCTTTTGGGCTTGTTCGATAGGAACGGCTGTGACGTTGCTGACAAAGGCCAGAGCGGCGGCGGCTACAACGGCTATGATGGTCAGCGACAGCAGCATATTGATTAATGTTGATTCTGCTTTTTTTGCCATGATAATATGTTTTTTTTCTTGGAGGTTTCTTTTTTTTGTCTAGGAAAGCCTAGGAATCCTAGGTTTCTCTAGAGGTTCCTAGTTTGTTAGGCGGCGAAGCGCACGGGTTTGCACCATCTGTTGATGAGCGGGGTGACCGCGTTCATGATGAGGATGGCGAAGCTTACGCCTTCGGGGTAGGCGCCCCAGTTGCGGATAATGATGGTCAGGAGGCCGCAGCCGAAACCGAATATCAGCTGTCCGCTCTTGGCCATGGGTGAGGTCACCATGTCGGTGGCCATGAAGCATGCGCCAAGCATGATGCCGCCGGTGAGGATGGTGGTGACGGGGTCGATATACTGTGCGGGGTTGCAGAGCCACAGGATGCCGCTGAAAACGAAGGCCGTTCCGATGAAGGCTACGGGAATGTGCCAGCTGATGACACGGCGGCAGAGCAGGTAGATGGCACCGATGAGGATGGCGATGGCGCTGACTTCGCCCAACGAGCCGCCCATGTGGCCGAGGAATATCTCGGTCAGCGAGGGGAGGTTGTTGGCTTCGATGACGCTCTGTATGGTGGCACCGTCATGGGTGAGGCCTTCTTTGATGATGCCCAGAGGGGTGGCGCCGGTGGTGGTGTCAAGCGTCATGGGGAACCATTTGCCTACGGTGGGCCAGGTGGTCATCTGCACAGGGAATGAGATGAGCATGAACACACGGCCGACGAGGGCGGGGTTGAAGGGGTTTTTGCCCAATCCGCCGAAGGTCATTTTGCCTACGCCGATGGCAACAAGTGCACCGATGGCCACCAGCCATATCATGTCGGCGGTGGCGGGCACGTTGAATGCCAACAGGAGTCCAGTCACCACGGCAGAGCCGTCACAGACGGTTGAGGGCACTTTCAGGATGAACTTTTCTATAAGCCACTGGAACAGGCAGCAGCACGCTACCGACACGAGGCTGATGAGCAAAGCATTGAGGCCGAAGTAGGCGATGCCGCAGAGCAGCATGGGCACCAGGGCCAAATTGACACGCCACATGATTTTCTTTGTTGATTCGTCGCTGTGCACGTGGGGAGAACCGGATATATTCAGAAGATTCATATTATATATTATATTGATTCGTTAATTGGGTTAAGGACAGTAGGTGTTATTTCTTGGCGGCCATCATGGCGCGTACTTTGAATTTGCCGAGGCGTATCTCGTCGGTGAGGGGTTTGTTGGCGGGGCAGCTGAAGAAGCAGCAGCCACACTCTATGCAGTCGAGGATGTTGTGTTCCTGGGCCTCTTCGATGCGGTTGTTGTGGACCAGGGCTGAGAAGAGGTAAGGTTCAAGTCCCATTGGGCATGCACCGACGCATTTGCCGCAGCGGATGCAGTTGGTCTCCGGGGCGCGGCGGGCTTCAGCCTCGTCCATCACCAATACGCTGGCAGCGCCTTTGGTGGTGGGCGCATCGAGGTTGCTCACAGCCTTGCCCATCATGGTGCCGCCGCTGATGACTTTGCCAGTGGTGGCAGGCAGCTCGCCGATGGAGTGTTTGATGATGTCGTTGTAGGTGATGCCTATGCGCACTTGGTAGTTGTGCTGACTGGGCAGTTTCTTGCCTGTGACGGTGAGGATGTTCTCAATCAAGGGCTTGTTCTTCTGAACGGCCTCGTACACGGCGAATGAGGTGCCGATGTTGCTGACCACGCAGCCCACGTCGATAGGCAGCTTGCCACTGGGCACCTTGCGGCCCGTGATGGCGTTGATGAGCTGTTTCTCGGCACCTTGG
Organism: Bacteroidales bacterium; assembly: GCA_017441565.1. Taxonomy (GTDB): domain Bacteria; phylum Bacteroidota; class Bacteroidia; order Bacteroidales; family P3; genus Colimorpha. The sequence goes on from JAFRXG010000094.1 coordinate 24,656, forward strand.
GGGTATTTGACTTTCATGGGCTCTACGATGATGCCCTCGAACGAGCGAGCCATCTCGGTCATCACGCGGATGGGCTCGGGCTTGTTGCTCTCGATGCCGATGTAGGCGTTGGGTACGCCCAATGCCTTGCGGAGAATGCTCACGCCGATGCAGATTTCCTCGGAGTGCTCCATCATCACGCGGTGGTCAGAGGTGAGGTAGGGCTCACATTCGGCAGCGTTTATGATGAGGTATTCGGCCTTCTTGCCTTCAGGCACACTATATTTGATATGTGCGGGGAAGGTAGCGCCACCAAGTCCCACGATGCCCATCTCCTTCAGCTTGGCGACAATTTCTTTGGGTTCAAGGTTGCATTCTCGTTTGATGTCGGGGGTGCGGTCGATGGTTTCCATCCATTCGTCGCCTTCTACATCAATATAAATGGCGGTTTTGGGAAGTCCCACCATGTCTTTACACATGTCGATTTTGTTCACCGTGCCACTTACGGGAGAATGAATGTTGGCACACATAAACGCCTGTGCTTCGGCGATGAGCTGACCCACTTTCACCTTGTCGCCTTTGGACACGATGGGTGTGGCGGGGGCTCCTAGGTGCTGGTTCATCAGTATGGCGACTTGTTTGGGCAGAGGCATCTGCTCGATAACACAGTTGCTGGATATTTTGTTTTCTTCGGGGTGGACACCACCCATTTTGAAAGTCTTCATTATATTCTTGATTTGTTATGACTGGCAATAATATGATAGGCAATCCGCGCGGTTAGTTCTGTTTGGCGGCAATGGGTTCGGGTGCGGATGTGGGAGCTGACTCGACTTTGGGGGCAGCAGCTGCCGCAGGGACTTCCTTCTTCGGGGGGAGGGGAGGGAAGTTGACGGCGTGGATGGCTCCTGTGGGGCATTCGGCAACACATTTGCGGCACATCTTGCAGAGGTTGAAGTCGATGTAGGCCAAGTTGCTCTCCACTTTGATGGCTCCGAAAGGACATGCCTTCTCGCATTTGCCACAGCCGATACAGGCGGCAGTGCATGACTTGCGGGCGAGAGCACCTTTCTCCTTGTTGCGGCAGGCCACGTATACGCGGCGGTTCTTCGGACCCTTGTTGCGCAGCTCGATGATGCCGCGGGGGCAGGCTTTGGCACATGCGCCGCAGGCTGTGCATTTCTCTTCATCCACAACGGGGAGGCCTGTCACGGGGTCCATACGCAGTGCATCGAACTGGCAGGCTTTGGCGCAGTTGCCCAATCCGAGGCAGCCAAACATACAGCCGCTTTCGCCGGCATACACGCTGTTGGCAAAGGCACAGTCTTGCAGACCGTCGTAATTGTTCTTTGCGGTGGCGTTGGCACAAGTGCCGTTGCAGCGCACCACTGCCACTTGGGGTTCTGATGCTTCGGGAGTGCATCCCAGCAGGGTGGCCACCTTTTGGGCTACGGCTTCGCCACCGGCAGGACACTTCAGTCCTTCCATGTTCCCCTGTTTTACGAAGGCCTCGGCCATCGCACGGCAGCCGGCCATGCCGCAACCGCCACAGTTGGCTCCGGGCAGCACCTCGGCTATTTCATCAATCAGGGGGTCTTCGATAACTTTGAACTTTTGGGCAACAAAATACAGCACAATTGCAAAGATGACACCTATTGCGCCCAGCACCAATACTGCGGTCAAAATCATGTTGGTCATTGTTTTAGATATGTTTTTTGCGTTTTGTTCTCTTTATATTTACGAGGTGCAAATTTACACATTTTTTCTGATGTGGCAAACTTTAATATTTATTTTTCTTAATAAATAAATTAACAGGTTTTCAACACTTCTTCTTATCCGTTCAGTACCATTCTGTTACGAGAGCGTGTTCCCCTATGTCTTTTCTGTTGTTCGGAGCATCACCATTTTTCTATCTCGGCACCTACCGTCTTTTTTTTGATTGTAAGGGAGCTGTTATTTACTAGCTTACTGCTTTTATAATTGTGATATATATAGTCTTATGTGAAGAGCATCGTGTGAGGTTTACCATTTATTTACCACTAAGAATGAATCGATTTCCGCATTCCGCAACGTCATATTATTGGAAGTCGTATTTCGGCGACAGGCGTGTTTTAAGGACGAGGCCTTGAGGTGGCGAAGTGATGCCGTTGTAACATCGCTTTGGAGAGCGAAGGCACGGCGAAGGCACGGCGAAGGCATGACTTGGGAACAATAAGGCTCCGACAATCGTGGAGTAAGGTAGAAAACTACGGCTAAAGTAGTGAGAAATGGGTGGTGTTTTATTGGCTGAGACGATCTGTTTGCTCTTTTGGACTTGTTAGAATCGTTTTTACAAATATGTGAGTTACAACCCTTTGTTCCCGTCCTCGAATTGCGTTAATATTTTTTTGTTTTTTTTTTGCTCAAAAATGTTCGAAATTCAAAATAATTGCGTAATTTTGTATCGTCAAATAATATACAATAAACGATTATGAGCAAAGTACTTGTTGGATTTGATTTTTCTAAGGGCTCTGCATATGCAGTAGACTTGGCTATAGACATTGCCAATCGTATGAAGTTGGACCTTATGTTGGTGTATGTCAAGGATAAAGACCAGGATGAAGGTCCGATACGTGAAGAAATAGAAAGACGCAACGCCGGCGTGGCGCACCTCCTCCATGGGATAAAGATGGATTATGTAATCAGGGAGGGCAAGGTGTCACAGGAACTCTGTCAACAGGCCAAAGAAGATGATGCCCAGCTTATCGTTGTGGGGACCCACGGCATGTCGGGATTTGAGAAGAATTGGATTGGTCGCAACACCTACCGTACGATTGCCGAATCTGAAATTCCCGTGTTGGTTATCCGTGAGGATTTCAACTTCAACAAATCATTAGACCGTATCGTCGTCCCGCTGGACAGCACTGCCGACACCCGCCAGAAAGTGCCTTTCGCAGCAAAACTGGCTAAGATGTTTGGCTCGGAGCTTCACATCTTGGGGCTTTATACGACAGACAATACCACCATCAGGGGTATTGTTGATGGGTATGTGCGCATGGTCGACACTTATCTCACCAAGGCCGGGGTTAACCACATCACCAAGTGTGTGACTGTTCCCAAGAACCTTACTGTCACTACGTTGGAATATGCTGATGAGATAGATGCCGACATGGTCGTCATCATGACTGAGCAGGAAACCTCGCTGACGAGTTTCCTCCTGGGTACTTATGCCCAACAGATGCTCACGATGTCCCACCGTCCCATCTTAACAATTCGTCCCGAAGAGGTCAACGGCCTGGCCAAGTAACGACGGACAGAAAACATTGTGGCTATGCGTATTTTTGTTCTTGTGGTCCTTATATGCTTTCCTCTGTTGGTGAATGCTCAGGGGTATGGGTATGGTAGCAACAGAAGCCGTGGGCATATCGAGATTAAAGGCGATGTAGCGGTTACGCAGCTGGTACAGAAACATATCGAGCTAAACGAGAGGGTGCGCACCATACCAGGTTACCGCATACAGGTGGCCTCCCTTTCAGGCACCTCTTCTAAAAACAGGGCATTCGAGATGAAGGACCGTATCCGTGATGCCTACCCGGGAGTGGAGGCCTACGTGGTGTTCGATGAACCTAATTTCAAAGTGAAGGTGGGCGATTTCCGCACGAGGCTGGAAGCGTACGTCTTTCTGCAGCGTATCCGCCCCGACTTTCCTGGTACCATTATCAGGGACAATATCTTTCCAACCCAGATCAACTGGGATGAGATGGTTCCTGAGACAGAGGATGACATTTGACGAGGCCTAAAAGTGTCGGCAGTATGGCCGCGAGGAACTTCGTCTGACAGATATCTATGGTTTATGAAAAAACAGCTGATTATATTGCTCTTTTTGTCCCCACAGATACTTCTGGGCCAGTTCCTGTATGAGCACAGGGGAGTGCAATATGCCACTCATGGCACTGACTTCTGGTTCTGTATGCCCGCTGCACTTCATGATTTTACCGACTATAACGACCACCCCTGTCTCTACTTCATGGCTGAACATGACTGCTATGTCACGATAAGTAACCCTTTGATAGATCACTCCTATACGCACTTTGTGCGGAGCTGTCATAGGATAACTAGCCGGCTTGACACCCTCAATTTGGTAGAGTTCAACTCGGGCTTCATAGAGTTTCTCGACAGGTTGGAGCCGGGCATTCCAAACGACCAGCAGCGGGCCGCTCAGCCGCAAGTCAAAGGGTTCCATATCACGAGTACGGATACCATCAGCGTTTTTTTGCTTGCCTATACACCGCCTATGCGTGCAAGTTCGGATGTGACCAACCTGTTGCCCACCGAGCTGCTGAGGGACGAGTATGTTGTTCAAGTATATCAGGGCAACCAAGGCATGTTCGAGGTGGTGGCGACGGAGGACAGCACGGTGGTGGACATTGTGCTGAGTGATGTTGACTGGATAGGGAGACCGAAAGACAGTGTGGTGACGGTGACTCTGAACCAAGGTATGATGTACAACGTCAAGGTAGGGGAGAAATGTGCCAAGTATCCTGAGTGTTGCAGCTCTAACCCGCCGGCTGGCTGTGGCGACACTGCCGAACTTGGGCCTCATTCATTTTCGGTTCCAACGTCGGGAAGCAGATTTAACCATGACTCGATGGCGGTAGACCTCAGCGGTACATATATCAAGGCACGTGACCACAAGCGGATAGCCGTCTTCCAAGGCAGTCAGTTGGGGCGAGTGGGAGAAGGGATGCCTAGAGGGACAGACCTGATGTACGAGCAGGCAATGCCAATACGCTATGCTGGGAAGGAGTTCCTTATTCCCAATTTGATGGCCTCGATGTACGACTATATCCAGTTCACCGGGCTTGTGGACAGCACCGATATAACAATAACGAATACAGCAGCAGCATCGCTGCCGACACGTACGCTGCATGTTGATGCAAGGGAGACGGATTGGTTCCTCATGGACACAACCGAAGGCCCGTTTTATGTTACCAGCACACAACCAGTCCTCACCACTGTCTTTTCAAGCAGTATGCATCACGAACGCAACTACCCTGCGGTTGATACTTCGGAACGCGGCGACCCCGCTATGTTGGCAGTCCGACCGGTGGAGTGGTGGCACAGTGGGCCTGTCAATGGGAGCCAGGTGTTCTGGGTGGATGAAAACAATAATGGCTATTCATACCATCAGTCCACCCACATCTTCACGCGAACTACCGACGTGAGGGGTATGTTCTACGACGGCTATGACTTATTCTCCTTGTTTCGACCTGTTGCCGGCACGCCATACAGTTATGCGTTGATTCGTTACGACTCAGATTTGGCGTACCGGCGAGCGCACCGAATCGTGAACACCCTAGGAGGGACGTTTTGGGTGGTGTCTGATTCTGAGGAAATAAATACTCATACGCTCTTCTCTTACGCACCTCTGCAGAGGGGAAAGAACTATTTGATGGTGAATGATATCCCAGCAGACTCTTTTCCAAGTGACAGCGTCATGTGCCTGTACGATCCAATTCGGTTTCATGGTTGGGTGGAGCGTCCTGCGGACAGTATTATCTGGGATTTCGGGGACGGGCATGTGGAGAGGTATTTGTACGAGAATGGTCAGAATGTGACCCACTTGTATGCAGACACGGGTCGCTATGAAGTGCTCCGCATTATCCAGTACAAGGATGAGGCCTTGGACACTCAGTGGGGCTATGTGGGCTGCAAGAGTGCCTTTAGTCGCCCGCCTGACACAATGAGAGTGGAGGTCTGGTTGCACAACCACTATGACTCTACATTTTTTGATACGCTTTGTGAAGGTGATTACCTGTTCCGAGGTCGCGAGTTCTCCTTTACGGGCGAATACGAAGTTACGACCTATTGGACTCCTTCGGGGTGTGACACCCTCTGGCATATTAACCTAACAATCTGTCCGCATTGTATAGAATATAACGATACGGTTAGGGAGGACAGGCTGCCATGGAAATTTAATGGACTTTCTTTTAACGACGATATCAGATACTACCCGATTCATATCGATATCGGAGAAGAATGCGACAGCGTCATATTCTACAGTCTCTACGTCATACGCAAAGAAGATTTCCCCCCAGACGGCACTTTTGTGCTGGCACCCAACGTTATATCGCCCATGGGAAACAACGATGTCGACCGTAAGTTCCGTCTATTTTGTAGTAAGGATATTGAGAGGGCAGAGGTCGTGGTGTTTGACCGTATGGGGCGTAAGGTGGCAGAATTCGACGGTCTGACCGGCGAGTGGGACGGCACCTACAATGGCGTCCTCTGCCCCCAAGGTGCGTATGCCTATCGGGTGAAATTTATTGGTGGTTCGATACATAACTGGCAGGTGAAGAGCGGTACAGTAACCATTATCCGATAGAATTGGCCAAATACAAGAAAAGCCCCGACTGATGTCGAAGCTTCTTGAGTAGCGGGAATCAGACTTGAACTGATGACCTCCGGGTTATGAATCCAGCGCTCTAACCAGCTGAGCTATCCCGCCATTTTGGCCTTCTCTTCTTTTCGAAAGCGAGTGCAAAAGTACTAACTTTTCACGACATGGCAAAATTTTTTTGAAAATATTTTTTATCTATACTATAAATGAATTTTTTACGTTATAGTAATAACTGAAAAATAACTTGAGATGTCAGCAGAAAACAACAAATTATACAGCAATTTCGACTACGAATCGGCCCTGAGTGTGCAAGAGGGCGTGGAACAACCTCATCAAGTGAATAATAGCTATCTGGAAAAGGTAAAGGCGCGCAAGCGCGTCGAACCCACAGTGGAGGAGCTCGTCTCTGGTATCGAACATGGCGACAGAACCATGCTCAGCCGTGCCATCACATTGGTGGAGAGCTCTCTTCATGAGCACCAGCAACGTGCTCAGCAGATTATCGAACGCTGTCTTCCTTATTCTGGCAAGTCGGTCAGGTTGGGTATAACGGGTGTTCCTGGAGCAGGCAAGAGCACTATCATAGAGTCGTTGGGCAAGTTTCTCACATCCCATAACCACAAGGTGGCCGTGCTTGCTATCGACCCGAGCAGCGAACGCTCAAAAGGCAGCATCTTAGGCGATAAGACCCGCATGGAAGAGTTGTCGGTCGACCCCAATGCATTTATTCGTCCTTCCCCTTCGGCTGGCTCCTTGGGCGGCGTGGCTCGGAAAACACGCGAGATTATTGTGCTCTGTGAAGCTGCCGGGTTCGATGTGGTCATAGTGGAGACCGTTGGCGTGGGACAGTCTGAAGTGGCCGCCCATTCCATGGTGGACTTTTTCCTTCTGCTCCAATTGGCCAACACGGGCGACGAATTGCAGGGTATCAAGCGCGGTATCATGGAAATGGCTGATATGATAGCCATCAACAAGTGCGATATCGACCCGATTAAGGCGGAGCTGGCGGCCACTCAATATCGTAATGCCCTGCATCTGTTTCCAATGCCCGATTCGCAATGGACCGTAAAGGTGCAGCTCTGCTCAGCCTACACCCATCAGGGAGTTCAAGAGTTGTGGAATAACGTGATGGAGTATGTCGCATTCACCAAGGCAAACGGCTATTTCTATCATAAGCGACAGCAACAGAATCTCCGTATATTGAACGAAACCATCGAGAATGGTTTGCGTGACCGCTTCTTCAACGCTCCCGGCATGGAAGAACGCATCAACAAGGTGAGCAAGGAGATACTTGAGAACAAGATTTCCGCCTATGCTGCTGCCGACCAACTGCTGAACACGATGCAACTATAGCCTTTCGAGGGCAATAACGCAGGGTAGCCTATGCTGTATGTTCATATTCCCTATTGCCACCGTAAGTGCACCTACTGTGCCTTTTACTCCACGGTGACCAAGGGCGACAAGCAGGCTTACGTGGATGCGATTTGTGAGGAGTTGCGTAGGCGTTGTCACTGCATGCCGCATCCCTTGCGCACCGTCTATTTTGGGGGTGGTACTCCAACATTATTGGACATATCGCAGCTGGCGCAGATTGTGCAGACCATCAGCACCTACTTCGGTGTGAGGGAAATAGAGGAAGCGACTATCGAGGCCAACCCCGAAGATCTCACCCCCGCCTATCTTGAGGACCTGCACCATTTGGGGCTTTTCAACCGTATCAGCATTGGGGTGCAGTCTTTTCATGACGAGGATTTGACACTGCTGAACCGCCGTCATAATTCCCGTCAGGCGATGGATGCGTTGCACAATGTGATTGCTGCTGGCTATAAAAATCTGAGTGTTGACCTTATCTACGGACTCCCCAATCAGACAGTCAATGCTTGGAAAGACAATCTCTCGAGGCTCGAGCAGGTGCCGATTCAGCACCTCTCTGCCTATGCCCTCACTGTCGAGGAGGGCACTATTTTGCAAAGACAGATTACACAAGGACGGCTGGCGGTAGCCGATGAGGATGAGTCGCTGTTGCACTATCAGGCCTTGCTGGAGTGGGTGTCAGCGCAGGGTTTCCACCAATATGAAGTGTCCAATTTCTGTCGCCCTGGATATCAAGCAGTACATAACAGCCGCTATTGGGATCGTACCCCCTATCTGGGTGTAGGGGCAGCAGCCCACAGTTTCGATGGCTGCCGCCGCCGATGGAATGTGGCCGATGTCCAACGTTATATTGCCAGTGTTCAGGCTGGACCCATAGAACATGAGGAAGAAGAGCTGGGCCTGAAAGAAGCGTACAACGAGTATGTTATGACTGCCCTCAGGACTATGAAAGGAATAGACAAAAGCCTGATATTGCCTCCTTTTGCTGAACGTCTGAAAAAGGAGATTGCCCGTTTCGTGTCGGCAGGGCTGATACACGACACCCCTACTCATTACCAACCTACGGCAGAAGGTCTGCTCCATGCCGACGGCATAGCCGCGTCGCTCTTTCTTTGATGTCGTAATAAAGGGGACTTCTATAAATCACCTCGAAGAGGTGAGACTATTAATAACACGGTAAAAGCCGAAGGCGCAGTGTCGTGACACTCAGACATCAGAGAACTGTGTCCCGAAGGGACACGATAATGAAAACAAATAAAGAGACCTAAAGACTTTTACAAATCCGTGTTGGCTTCAACCACTCCTGCAATATCGCCACCGCAGTTGTCGTATTTTGCACCCGTGACGCTGCTCAGGCAATTGGGCCTTTGGTTCAGGCGCAGGTAGCCCAGGAGGGCGAAGATGATGGCCTCTTTGTAGTCGATGATGCTCTCGGCAGGGATGGTGATTTTGCAGCTGGGAATTTGGGCCTGTAGCCGTGCTATGAGGTATTTGTTTTTTGCCCCGCCCCCAGTGACCAGCATGGTCTGAAGCCCACGCCCTTTGATGGCTCCTGCCACTTGCCGCGCTATGTGCTCCACAGTGGTGGCGAGGAGGTCTCCCACGGCATATTCTTTGTGTTCAATGAGGGGTACGAAGTTGGCCACAAACCATTCTTTTCCCAACGATTTTGGGAGAGGGTGACGGTAATAGTCCAAGGCATCCATTTGCTCTAGAAGGCCGTTGACGATGTTTCCACGTCGGGCCATCAGGCCGTTTTTGTCGTAAGGCTTGTTGATGCGCCGTGTCAGATGGTTCAACGCCATATTGCAGGGGCATATATCGTAGGCTTCGCGTAGGTTGCCCTCGGTTTCATAGGAGATATTGGCTATGCCCCCAAGATTAAGACATGCGTCATACTCGCCGAAAAGCAGTCGGTCGCCAATCGGTACGAGGGGAGCGCCCTGGCCGCCCAATGCCACATCGAGATTTCGGAAGTTGTACACCACCGGCAGATGGGTCTCGGCCGCAATGGCGTCGCCATCTCCTATCTGGGTAGTAAGACCCAGATGGGGTTGGTGGAAGATGGTATGACCATGTGAGGCAATAAGGTCAACAGGACCGGGGTGCTCACTACGGAATTGGTTGACACGTTGCCCAATGTAATGTCCCAGCTCGACATTGACTAGGGCGTACTCGTAAGCCGTCGCATGTTCGAGGGTGGAGAGCCAGTTGACCCATTCGTCACTATAGGGGTATGTTTCGGCGGAGATAAGCTCGAAACTATCGTCCTGTATGTCGCAATAGGCAATGTCGAGTCCGTCGAGTGAGGTGCCTGACATGATTCCGAGGATGTGCATGGTTTTCTTTCTTTAGGTTTGTAAATAGGGCTAATCATCAGTTGGAAGGAGTGATTGGGGAGTGGAAGGTAGGTAGAGGGGGATGTCTTCGACAAGGTCTTCGTTGAACAGTACGATTCCGGGTTTGTAGAGGTGGTTACTGTTGCAGAAATGAGTGGTGTCGACAAGGGGCAGTATTTTGTATCGATAAGGCCCAAGGGCGCTCATCTGGGCTTCAAACCAATCGTGGTTCAGATAGGTCTTGCGTAGCTGTTCGGCATCCTGAACCTCCACCAGCAGGTAGGGGATGCCCCGTTCTTTGAGCATGTCGAGGCATTTCTTCAGGTATTCCATCTGTTCGGGCAGGATGGTCAGTTTCTTGCGGGGATAGCGTTTCACCTCAAAGGCCTTGGATTTTACTTCCACATAACCTCCGGGTATGTAGATGGTGTTTTCCGTGATGCTGTCTTCGACGAAGTGGTCAAGACGGTGGCGTATCTTCTGATTATAAACGGAGTAGAGCCATGTGTTGATGGCTTTCATGTTCTTGCTTCCCCATGCCATCTTGGACATCTCGCATGTAAGGGGAGCGTTGGCCAACAAGTCAACCGTGCTCTCAATACCGTCCTGGTTCATGATATCGGGATGCACCTCGAAAATAACCGCATAGGGGGCGAGGCTGTCAAGGTACTCCTTGAGTAGGACATAGGTCTGTCGGGGTGTCTGGTTCGATGAGCCGAGGTTGAAACAGCTGTAGCCGTGGGCTTCGTAGAAACGGGTGTCGAAAGTGCGGTAACTGTGTGACGAACCAAGAAAGAGGATGTCAACGTCGTGGTAGTTGCGTATGTCTTTGATGCGGCTGTTGAGGTGACCGGTATTGCCCATCTTAGTGATGCCGGTGCGTACCCATCCAAGGTCGCCCAATAGCCACAACAGGAGCAGATAGCTGACGAGTGCTATGGGCAGGAAAAAGGCGATTCGTTTCAGTAGCTTTTTCATGATGGATAAGTGCTAGAATTGGAAATAAATGAATGGCATCTCGTTGGTGACCATATAGGCACCAATCATGAAGAGGATGAGGATGTAAAGACCCCAGCGGAGGATGCGGTTGTGTGGCAGGCGGGCAAATTCGTGCTCTTTGTCGCGGTTGCACCATTCCACCACTGTCATCAGCACCAAGGCTGCGGTGAGCAGCCAGGCATCAAGCTGCGAGGTGATGGTGGCGGGCTGCCCGTCGAACAGGTTCCCGAACATGAGGCCGTAGTATTCAAAGGCCTCCTCGATGCTGTCGGAGCGGAATAGAATCCACCCCATAGTGGCAAGGAAGAAAGTGAGCAGCATCTGCCCCAATTCCTTGAATGATGGCAGCCTGCGGCCCGCTGCTACCACATCGGTGTACCTGCGGTTCTTGCCGAGGAGGATAAGGGGGAGGAAGAGAAGGGCGTGGAACGCACCCCATGCCACAAAGGTCCAGTTGGCCCCATGCCATAGACCGCTGACAAGGAAGATGACGAAGGTGTTGAGCACCACACGTCCTTTGGGTACGCGGCTGCCGCCGAGGGGGATATATATGTAGTCGCGGAACCAAGTGGTCAACGATATATGCCACCGCCTCCAGAATTCTGCAATATCGCGGCTAAAATATGGCACATTGAAGTTCCTGCGTAGTGTGATGCCGAACATCTTGGCACAACCGATGGCGATATCGCTGTAGCCCGAAAAGTCGCCATAGATTTGAATGGTGAACAATGCCGCGGCCAGCAGCAAGGAGGTGCTGCTGAACCAGTGGGGGTGTCCGTATATTTGGTCGACATATAGCGCGCAACTGTCGGCGATGACCATCTTCTTGAAAAAGCCCCAAAGCATCTGCCGCATCCCGTCGACGCACTGGCGGTAGTCGAAATGCCGTCCGTTTTCAAATTGGGGTAGGAGGCTGGTTGCCCTCTCTATGGGTCCGGCCACTAATTGGGGGAAGAAGCTCACATAAGCGAAAAAAGCGGCCATGTCGCGGGTGGGGGTGATGCTGCCTCGGTAAACATCGATGCTGTAGCTGAGGGCTTGGAAGGTGTAGAACGAGATGCCCACGGGCAATATCAGGTGGAGCAATATGCCGTCAGCCTTGCCGTCCAAGAACAAGTCGGCAAAAGACTGGGCGAAGAAGTCGTAATACTTGAACAGGCAGAGGATAAGCAGGTTGACGGTTATATTTGACCAAAGGATGGCCTTGGCCTTCGCTTTGGCATGAGGGTCGGCATCGTCCGTCGCCACCCTGGCCATACCTATTCCTGAAAGATAGCTGCAAAGGGTGGTGAAGGCTATCAGCAGCAGAAAACGCCAGTCCCACCAGCCGTAGAACAGGTAGGATGCGGCAATCACAAACACGTTCTGCCAGCGGGTTTGGCGGCGGAGCAACCAGTAAACGACAAACGTTATTGGCAGAAAGATAATGAATTCTATAGAGTTGAACAGCATATTCAGTTTGCAAAGATACAAAAAAAACTCGACTGACAAAGTGTAATGGCCAAAAAACACGCACCCCAAACCCTTGCCCGCCCCCTTTGTGGAGACCTCAGAGGTGATAAAAAGAGCATTATTTTTAGGCAGAATAGTGTTAATTAAAAAAAAATGCTTATCTTTGCAATTTGAAAGATGCGATAGGGTATATGTCTTTTTATATATAGAACAATATAATAATCAACATAGTACTATGAAGAAAATAATCAACACCCCCAATGCACCTGCTGCCATCGGACCTTACAGTCAGGCCGTTTTGGCTGGCAGCACCCTCTACATTTCTGGTCAGATCCCCATCAACCCTGCCACCAAGGAAGTGCCCGAAGGCATTACGGCTCAGACCGAGCAAGTGATGCAAAACATCAAGGCTATCCTCGACGAAGCCGGGTTCACCTTCCAGGACGTGGTCAAATCCACCTGCCTCCTGGCCGACATGGAGTATTTCAAACCCATGAACGAGGTGTACGCTAAATACTATAGCACCGATTGCCCCGCCCGTGCCGCCTTTGCCGTCAAAGGTCTGCCTATGGGTGTCCTCGTCGAGATTGAGACTATCGCAGTAAAATAATGTCTAACTAGTCCGACTAGTCTGACTAGTCTGACATAAAACCCAAAATACATGGATTTTAGCTTTGCCAAACAAGACACACTCTTCCTGCAGATGATTCGCGAATTTGCAGAGAAAGAGGTCAAACCCCTTGCCGCCGAAGTCGACGAGCAGGAACGCTTCCCCATGGAAACCGTGCAAAAAATGGCCAGGATAGGCCTCATGGGTATCCCCATCCCCACTCAGTACGGTGGTGCCGGCGGCACCAATATCATGTACGGCATGGCCGTGGAGGAACTCTCTAGAGTCTGCGCCACCACCGGCGTCATCCTTTCAGCCCATACCAGCCTCTGCTGCGCCCCCATCCTCGAGGCCGGCACCGAGGAACAGAAGATGAAGTATTTGCCCAAACTGGCTAGCGGCGAGTGGATTGGTGCATTCGGCCTCACCGAACCCAATGCTGGCACCGATGCCGCAGGTCAGCAGACCATGGCCGAGCTGGACGGCGAAGAATGGGTGCTCAACGGCAGCAAAATATTCATCACCAACGGCAGCTACGCCAATGTGTTCATCATCATTGCTATGACCGATAAGAGCCTCGGCACCAAAGGCATCAGTGCCTTCATCGTCGAGAAGTCCGACCCCGGATTCAGCGTAGGCAAAAAAGAGAAGAAAATGGGCATCCGCGGAAGTGCCACCACCGAACTCATCTTCGAAAACTGCCGCATCCCCAAGGACCGTCTGCTCGGCCAGATAGGCAAAGGCTTTGGCCTGGCCATGAAGACCCTCGACGGCGGCCGCATCGGCATCGCCGCCCAGGCACTGGGTATTGCACAGGGCGCCATGGACGAGACCGTCAAGTATACCAAGGAACGCAAACAGTTCGGCCGCAGCATCAGCCAGTTCCAGAACACCCAGTTCCAGATGGCCGACCTCGAAACCAAGGTGCAGGCCGCACGTCTGCTCGTGCGTCGTGCCCATTATAACAAGGACAACGGCCTTCCCTATAGCGCCGAGGCCGCTATGGCCAAGCTGTTCTGCGCCGAGACCGCAATGGAAGTGACCACCAAGGCCGTCCAGTTCCATGGCGGCTACGGCTACACCCGTGAATATCC
>JAFRXG010000095.1:0-10657 GCA_017441565.1 Bacteroidales bacterium
CAGCAGCCGCAGTTGGGCTGGTTATATTCCTCGCCGAAATAGCGCAGCAGGTTCAGCCGGCGGCAGGCCGACGACTCGGCATAGCTCACCACCTCCTGCACCAGCTGGTTGGCCATCTCCTGCTCGGTGATATTCTTGTCGGTAAAGAACTTGTAGAGCTTCTCCACGTCGTGCTCGGAGTAGAAGGCGATGCACTTGCCCTCGCCCCCGTCGCGTCCCGCGCGCCCGGTCTCCTGGTAGTAGCCCTCAAGGCTCTTGGGTATGTCGTAGTGGATGACGAAGCGCACGTCCGGCTTGTCGATGCCCATGCCGAAGGCTATGGTGGCCACTATCACGTCCACCTCCTCCATCAGGAACTTGTCCTGGTTCTCCGTCCTTATCTTGTTGTCCAGCCCCGCATGATAGGGGAGGGCCTTGATGCCGTTGAGCTGCAGCATCTCCGCCAGGTCCTCCACGCGCTTGCGCGTAAGACAATAGATGATGCCGCTCTTGCCCGCGTTGTCGCGGATGAAGCGGATAATCTCCTTGTGCAGCTCCAAAGTCTCCGAGGGCTTGTGCCGCACCTCGTAGTACAGGTTGGGGCGGTTGAACGATGAGACAAACAGGTTGGCCTTCTCCATACGCAGGTTCTTGATGATGTCCTGCTGCACCTTGGGCGTGGCCGAGGCGGTGAGGGTCAGTATGGGGGCCTGGTTGTTGATAGTGTCGATGGCGTCGCGCAGCCGGCGGTATTCGGGCCTGAAGTCGTGGCCCCATTCCGAAATACAGTGCGCCTCATCGATGGCAAAGAACGAGATGGGGAGCTGCTGCAGGAATTCGATGGTGTCCTCCTTGCTCAGCGTCTCGGGGGCCACATACAGGAGCTTCGTGCCCCCCTCCAGCAGGTCGTCCTTCACCTCCTTGGTCTGTGCCTTCGAAAGCGAGGAGTTCAAGAAATGGGCCACACACTCGCGCCCCGCCGTATAACGGACCGCGTCCACCTGGTTTTTCATCAGCGCTATCAGAGGCGACACCACGATGGCCGTCCCCTCGCAAATGATGGCCGGAAGTTGGTAGCAAAGGGACTTTCCTCCCCCTGTTGGCATGATAACAAAGGTGTCGTGACCCTCCAAAAGGCTCCTTATAATCGCCTCTTGCTCACCGTTAAAATTATCAAAGCCAAATATTTCTTTTAACTTTGCTTGCAAATCTATCATAATTCAAAAAAAACATGTAATTTTGCAGTCCAAAGTTAGCAAAAATTCTCTAATTGACAAAAAAAAAGTGACATTGAAGACACAAGAAGAAATACAAAATATTGCCATTCAGGTTATTGAAGAAGAAAAAAAAGCTGTCGACAATCTGAAAAACAGGCTCAATAAAGGCTTTTTTGAGGCCGTCGAAACCATTTTTTCGGCCTCTGGAAGAGTCATAATTACGGGTATTGGAAAGAGCGCAAACATCGCCTCCAAGATCGTTTCCACCTTCAACAGCACCGGCACTCCTGCCCTCTTCATGCATGCCGCCGACGCCATCCACGGCGACCTCGGCATGGTGCAGCAGGGCGACGTGGTCATGTGCCTCTCCAAAAGCGGCAACACCCCCGAAATTAAAGTCCTCATCCCGCTCCTCCGCAGCTTCGGCAACAAACTCATCGCCATGGTGGGCAACACCGACTCCTTCCTCGCCCACAACGCCGACATCATCCTCGACACCACCGTGGAGCACGAGGCCTGCCCCAACAACCTCGCACCCACCAGCAGCACCACCGCCCAGCTCGTCATGGGCGACGCCCTGGCCGTGGCCCTCATCGAATGCCGCAACTTCAGCGCCCGCGACTTTGCACGCTTCCACCCCGGCGGCTCCCTGGGCAAGCAGCTCTACATGCGCGTCTCCGACCTCTACAAGCAAAACGAGCGCCCAGCCATTCCCCCCGTCGCCACCATCCGCGAAACCATCCTCGAGATGACCTCCAAACGCCTCGGCTGCGCCGTCGTCGTGGAGCCTGAAGGCGACGGCCAGCGCGTCCTCGGCATCGTCACCGACGGCGACCTCCGCCGCATGATGCGCGTCCACGAACACGTCGACGGCCTCACCGCCGCCGACATCATGGGCCCCCACCCCAAATGCATCCTCGACTCCGACTATGCCGTCAACGCCCTCCACCTCATGCGCAACAACAGCATCACCCAGCTCGTCGTCGTCGGCCCCGACGGCCACTACCTCGGCGTCCTCCACCTCCACGACATCCTCCGCGAAGGAATCATCTGAATACGTTAATGTGTTAATTCGTTAATTCGTCAATCAAGCATGCACACTACTATAACGAACTTCTACCAACTGCCTCGGAGAGGCAAACTCTCAATAACCCCGCACTTGCAGTGTGGGGTATATCAAACAACTGTATCTCAGCGTGTCGGAGACACGCGCTCTTAAAAACAAATTAATAGAATACACCATATGTTGTGCGCAGCCAATTCTCAATTCTCAATTCTCAATTCTTAATTTGTATATGCAACTCAGAACCGAAAACGTAGTCAAGAAATACCGCTCCCGTACCGTCGTCAAAGAGGTGAGCGTCGACGTCAGGCAAGGCGAAATCGTAGGCCTCCTCGGCCCCAACGGCGCCGGCAAGACCACCACCTTCTACATGATTGTGGGCATCATCAAACCCTTCTCCGGCCGGGTCTTCCTCGACGACTTGGAAATCACCAAGATGCCCATGTACCGCCGTGCGCAGCTCGGCGTCGGCTACCTGGCACAGGAAGCCTCCGTCTTCCGCCAGATGACCGTCGAAGAAAACATCATGGCCATCCTTGAATTCCGCCACGACCTGGACAAAGAGCAGCGGCAGGCGAAGCTCGAATCCCTCATCACCGAATTCGGCCTCGAGAAGATACGCCGCAGCAAAGGCATCCAGCTCTCCGGCGGTGAACGCCGCCGCACCGAGATCGCACGCGCCTTGGCCAACGACCCCAAGTTCCTCCTCCTCGACGAACCCTTCGCCGGTGTCGACCCCATCGCCGTGCAGGACATCCAGGACATCGTCGCACACCTCAAGGACCGCAACATCGGCATCCTCATCACCGACCACAACGTCCACGAAACCCTCAGCATCACCGACCGCGCCTACCTCCTCTACGAAGGCCGCGTGCTGCACCACGGCACCCCCGAAGAGATGGCCAACGACCCCGACGTGCGCGAGAAATACCTCGGCCGCGACTTCGAGCTCCGCCGCGCCTCCGTCAAGTCCATCGTCTGACCCCGCCGCGCCCCCCTTGCGCCGTCGTGCCTTCGTCGTGCCTTCGCTCTGCCTCCGCCCTTTCTAGGACAGATGAAAGAGCCTAGTAAGATTCATCTAGGACACCACACCCTATAACCATCTGGCAGTTGCCCTTAGTCCCTCCTATTCAAGGCGAAGCCGATAGGGTCGGGGGGCAAAAGGATATGGCACTCCCACTGACCCTTACGGTCGCCGTGAAGCATGTGGGGAAGATACTAGGCAGGCAGCTTGCCCTCGGTGGAGAGGGTGAGGATGGCCGTGCGCAGCTGCTCCATGTCATAGCCGCGACGCTCGCAAAGCTTCATCTGGCGTTTGAATTCGCCGGTAAACTTGATTGTGTACATGGCTATTTTCCCGTTCCGCACAATATTTTTCTTACAGAATATAAATTTTTTAGAGAGAAAACTTCGTAATTGAAAAAAATGTCGTAATTTTGCACTTTCAATATATGATTCAATGTGCAGTTCAAACAGGGCTCAAAGTAAGTAGTGGTGCGGAGAGTGGGCTGTTATCAGTGGGTGTCGTTGTACACGAAAATCATAGAAAAATGCGTCAAAAGAAGGCCTTTTGCCTACCATCTATAGATAAACTTAAATAAAAAAATAATAAGATGAACGAGAACACAAAAAACAATTAAACCGCCCCCGCCGTGAAGGTAGTCGCCTTCCAGGTGGAGCAGGGCTTCGCCGGGACTCTTCGCACCGTCGGAAGATTTTCTACTGATACTTCTACTACCCCTCCAACAGTAGAAGTACAAGACCAAGGAACAGAAACTTTTGGATTCGACTATCAATTTGGCAATTAAGAATCGCAACAAACTAAATGAGATTTATAGTAATGAAAAAGATATTTATATTTTTTGCACTTTTGGCAGGTATTGCCGTGATGACCGGCTGCCAGAAAGATCAGGATGTCGTTACTCTTAAAGCCGTTATCGACCAGGACACCAAAGCGTATTTTGGTGGTGATGCTGAAAACATACCTTATTGGGATGCCACTGATGAGGTGTATATCAAAGGTCAAGATTTCTCCCGTACTTTTGGTCTCACTGACCCAAATACTACCGTTGCAACAATCGAGGGTGTGCCTGCCAGCGATGTTTACAGTGCCATCTTCCCAGCCAGTATGGTTAAATCAATGGATACCCCCCACCCCACAGTCTACAATGACAGAAATGAAATTGTAACTCCAGCTGGAACTTCAGCATTAGTCTACTTCGATCCCCATCAATTCTATAAAGAAACTGGAGGGCACCAACAGGTAGACATGCCTATGGGAGCCGTTACAGAGGATAATACGCTCATTTTCAAAAACCTTTGTTCTATCATTAGATTGACCGTAACCAATGGTTTAGCTAACTCTACTTATCAAGACGATCCTACTGTACCTGATGTACACGCAACTCCTGTGGATTTTGATGTGAAGAGACTCACCGTACAAGCATTTGGAGCATACCTTGCTGGATATGGCAATGTTACCCTTTCCTCAGTCGAAGACCCTGAAATTAATATGGCTAACCCCAACCACATATCAACCGACAACGTTATATCAGTATACGATCGTAATGCTAACAGCATAGGAACTATTACTCAAACCGGTAACACCGCTTCTAAGACTTTTGACATTGTTGTGCCACCATTCAATGCCAATAATCTCGTTCTCGAGGTGGAGATGTTTGAGCATACTACTGATGGTAGCAAAAAACCTCTTGGTTACTACAAGTATGAGGTCGGTCGTTCGGTAACAATAGCGCGTAATAAGATTGTACCAATCACCTTAACAGTCGACAGATACAAAGCACTTGATTATGCATATCTTGACTCCGGCATAGTATGTAATAGAAAACTCCATTCAATTATTAATGACGGCATCACTACTATCAAGATCAATTACGTCCCAGGTATCCTTACCAACAAAGGATTAACTATAGAAAATCAATGGACTCATGCTACCCCAACAGGTTGGGTAGAGCTACAGGCCCCCAATTCACCCCATAAAATATATGGCTATATTTCTGAAAGTTCTTCTGAAGTATTGGAAATTAACTCGTTTGCTCATCAGATTTATGCCCATTCTAGTTGTAGCGCAATGTTCAAAGGCTTTACTCATGTCTCGAATATTGGTTGGACCGAGAATGTACTATTTGAGACCGAAGATGTGACTGATATGTCATGGATGTTTGCGGGATGTACGAGCTTAGGAACCTTATCGAGTATCGGTAGTTTCAATACTACTAATGTGACGAATATGTCACACCTGTTTGATGGAAGTAGGCTTCCAAATTCTCTTGACCTCTCTGGTTTCAGTACTCATCACGTGACAGACACTGGAATGGTTGCCATGTTTAAAAATACCACTAATCTTTCAACTCTTAATTTAACTAACTTCACTGCTGAACAAATAACTTCTTTGGAGGATATGTTTAATGGTAGTGTTTCTCTAACTACTGTTGATTTATCTTCTTTCAATACCGCACAAGTAACCAATATGAAGAATATGTTTAATGGTTGTGTGGCGATGACAAATCTAGACCTTAGTACTTTCAACATGAGCAATGTATCTAATGCAAATAAATTGAATATGTTTAAGGATATGGCCAATAATAAAACTGCTGAAAATCATTGTACCGTGTATTGTCCCGAATCTGTTCAACAGGCTGTATTGGAAAAGGATGCTAATAACAATTATTATTCTGGACTTGATGATCAGAGTCCCACTGGTAACTATGCTCCTTCTGGTTATTGGAATGCTCAAGGAATTTATGTCCCGGGAAAAAGGATTGTTTTTGTTGAGACATCAAAATAACCGCAATTCTGTATCCGGAATAATTTAATACGGTCGGTCTCTCAAGGTGTTCTTTGAGAGGCCGGCTTGCTTATGGGGGTGGCAGTGCGGTGGCCTTGCGGGCAGGGTATTATTTTTTTGCCTTAATGGTGTGTGGGGCAGGGGGTTGAGTGAGGAGGAGAAGTTTTAACTTTTGGGTTTGGATTTTTTTTCGTACTTTTGAAAATCGGTCTTTTGCGGACCGATGGTTGTAAATAAATAGTAAACAAGCAATTATATTATCATTATGAAGATTTTAGTACTCAATTGTGGAAGTTCTTCAATCAAATATCAGTTGATTGACATGGCCAACAATGCCGAAGTGATGGCTAAGGGCCTTCTGGAACGCATTGGACTGGAGATGGGTGAGTTCACACACAAGTATCATGGCGAGAAACATTACGAGCAGCGTCCGATACCTAACCACACCGAGGGCATCAAGATGGTGCTTGCCGCACTAGTGGACCCCAAAATCGGTGTCATCAAGGACATCAACGAGGTGGGTGCCGTCGGCAACCGCGTGGCCCACGGCGGCGAAATCTTTAAGGAGAGCGCCCTGGTGACCGACAAGGTGATAGAGCAGATCAAGAGCCTGGAGCACCTGGCCCCGCTGCACACCCCCGGCAACCTGGCCGGTATCTACGCCATGCGCGAGGTGCTGCCCAATGTGCCGCAGGCTGTGGTGTTCGACACCGCCTTCCACTCCACCCTGCCCCCCAAGTCGTTCCTCTACGGCCTCCCCTACGACTTCTATAAGAAGTACGGCATCCGCCGCTACGGCTTCCACGGCACGAGCCACAAGTTCGTGGCCGAGAAGGCCGCCAAGATGATAGGCAAGGACTGGAACGACCTGAAGATTATCTCCTGCCACCTGGGCAGCGGTGCCTCGATTGCCGCCATCGACCACGGCAAGAGTTTCGACACCACCATGGGCATGACCGCCCTGGAGGGCCTGGTGATGGGCTCGCGCTGCGGCGATGTGGACCCCGGCGTGCTGCTCTATCTGATGGACCAGGGCATGACCTCGAAGGAGCTGACCAAGGTGCTCTACAAGCAGAGCGGCCTCATCGGCATCAGCGGCGACAAGCAGGACATGCGCGACATCCGCGCCGGCCGCGATGCAGGCGACGAGCGCTGCACCTATGCCTTCGACATGTTCGCCCAGCGCGTGAAACGCTATATCGGCGGATACATGGCCGAGATGGGCGGCTGCGACCTGCTGCTCTTCACCGGCGGCATCGGCGAGAACGCCTGGTTCATGCGCCGTCCTATCCTGGAGGGCTTGGAATGCCTCGGCATCAAGGTGGACCTGGAGCTGAACGACAAGGTGATGGGCGAGGACGTCATCCTCAGCACCCCCGACTCGAAGGTGGCCACCGTGGTGGTGACAACCGACGAGGAGTTTGTCATCGCCAGCGACACCTTCAAGCTGGTGAACGGCAAATAGCCCGGCAATTACTAGGGCTTTTATATAGGCCGCCCGCAGCTTGCTGCGGGCGTTTTTTTTTCTAGGGGTTCCTAGGATAGCCTAGGATAGCCTAGGACATCCTAGGCATTCCTAGGCTATTCTATGGTTTATGTCGCGGGCGACATAAACGTTAAATAACTATAAAACAACTGCATTTTCTTTTTATTTCAGAAATTGTTTGTATCTTTGCATCGTGAACGATTTAAATTATTAACCTATTAAAACGTTATTATTATGGATTTTAAAATGACTTTACAGGTTTCACAGCTCATCGTTAATGAGCTTACTGAAGGTGCTTTTGTGCACAAGATGCAGGGCTTGCTCTTCAAGTCGCAGGGCTTTGAGAAGCTCGGTCAGAAGTATCTGGACCACTACACCGAAGAGATGGAGTGGGTGGAGAAGTACACCAACCGCATGCTCGACCTCGGCTGCGTGCCCCAGGTGAAGCTCAACAAGGAGTGCAAGCTCATCGAGGACGCCAAGGCTTACATCGAGGAGGACCTGCGCATCCAGCGCGAGGGCGTGGAGTCGCTTTACAAGATGATGCCCGGCCTCTGCGGCGACCCCACCACCTACGACATCACCAAGGCCTATCTGGCCGATGAGGAGGAGGACCTCTACTGGAGCGAGGAACAGCTCGACATGATTGAGAAGATTGGCATGCAGAACTGGTTGATGAAACAGATGTAATCCGATGAAACAGATGATGAAACTGGCCTGGGTGCTGCTATTCGTTGTTGCGAGTATGGGTGCTATGGCACAAAAACAAGATACCATGGAGAATATTTATAGTTATAAGGCTCTTGCCAGTAACGGCAAAGAGATAGACTTCAAAGAATTTGAAGGCAAAGTGCTGCTTATCGTCAACACCGCCAGCAAGTGTGGTTTCACCCCCCAGTTCGACGGGCTGGAGGCCTTGAACGAGAAGTACCGCGACCGCGGGCTTGTGGTCATCGGCTTCCCCTGCAACCAGTTTAAGGAGCAGGACCCCGGCACTGACAGCGAGATTGAGGGCTTCTGCCGTCTGAACTACGGCGTCACCTTCCAGATTATGAAGAAAATCGATGTCAACGGCGCAGAGGAGCACCCCATCTTCACCTGGCTCAAGGCGCAGGCCCCCACCGAGGAGTATTCGGGTTTGAAGGCCAAAGCCACACAAGCCATGCTGAAGAAGCTCAGCGATTCGGCCCAGAAGGTGAGCGACATCCTGTGGAACTTCACCAAGTTCCTCATCTCGCGCGACGGGAGCCGTGTGGAGCGTTTCGCCCCCACCACGGAGCCGAAGGATATAGAGAAGGCTATCGAGTCGATGTTATGATGTATGACCAGTTGAAGCTGGATAACCAGCTGTGCTTTCGGCTGTACAGCCTATCGAGACTTATCACCCAGGCCTACCGCCCGCTGCTGGAGCCGCTGGGGCTGACCTATCCGCAATACCTGGTGATGCTGGTGTTGTGGGAGACCGACCACCAGACCGTCGGCGACATCGGCCGGAGGCTGAAGCTGGACACCAACACCCTCACGCCCATGCTGCAACGCATGGAGCGTGAGGGGCTGCTGGTGCGCACCCACGGCATCGTGGACGGGCGCCAGACGCTGGTGAGCCTCACCAAGAAAGGGCTCCAGCTGAAGGAGGCCGCCAAGGATGTGCCTACGTGCATGGCGCAGAATTGGAAAGGGGAGCCCTGGGGAACGGAGGATATCAAGCAGATGATGCAGCGGCTGGATTCGCTGATAGAAGGATTGAGCGACTAAAAAGGTAGAAGACTGTTGAATATGATTAATCTTAGCGACTATATGTCAGAGAGCATCCGCTCTATTGTCGGGCGGGTGTATCTGAATGTGCTCAGCAATCCGCGCGAGGCCGCTTTTGTGCTGCGAATGCAGCAGCGGTTCTCCAAATCGGAGAGGCGGCGTGCCGAGCTGAAAGAGAAGGAGGGGATAGATGTGCCTCCTTTCCTGATTGCCAGCATTGCCACGACCTGCAATCTGCACTGCAAGGGCTGCTATGCCCGCAAGAACGGCATCGCCTCGGATCTGGGGCACTCCAAACGGGCGACCCTGGCCCCGGAGCAGTGGCGCGACATCTTTGGCCAGGCGGCCGAGATGGGTGTCAATTTCGCCCTGCTGGCCGGTGGGGAGCCGCTGACGCGGCGCGACCTGCTGGAGAAGATTGCCGAGGTGAAGGATATGGTGTTCCCGATTTTCACCAACGGCACGATGATAGGCGAGCGGTATGTGGATTTCTTTCAGAAACACTTGAATATGATTCCCGTCATCAGCCTTGAGGGTGACGCTACGACGACCGATGCGCGACGGGGCAAGGGGGTGTATGAGCTGGCCGAGGCCGCTATGGGGCGGCTGAAGGAGGCCCGGCTGCTGTTCGGCACGAGCATCACGGTGACGACGGAGAACTACGAGCGGGTGACCTCGGAGGAGTATATCACGCAGCTGCACGACATGGGCTGCCGCATCATCTTCTATGTGGAGTATGTGCCGATAGAGAAGGGCACGGCTCATCTGGCCTTCGGCGACGAAGAGGTGATGAGGATGGAGCAGATACTGGAGGAGCGTCGTGAGACCACGGCGAAGGATTTGGTGCTGCTATCGTTCCCCGGCGACGAGAAGGCTGTGGGCGGCTGTCTGGCGGCGGGCCGCGGCTTCTTCCATATCAACAGCGACGGCTCGGCCGAGCCCTGCCCGTTCTCGCCTCACTCGGACAGCAACGTGGTGGAGATAGGGCTGAAGGAGGCGTTGAATTCACCGCTTTTCCGCCGCATCCGCGACGCACGGGCGTTGGGATGGGAGCATACAGGCGGCTGCACCCTCTTCGAACATGAGGAAGAGGTGGCCGCGATGGCAAGGGAATAGGGAGTTGAGAGGGGAGTGGTTATAATAGGGAGTTAAAGTGGAAGTTAAAGAGGGAGTTAAAGTGGACAAATGGAGTGTACGGGTTGTGCGGCAGCCAATTCTCAATTCTCAATGGCTCTAGTTTGATAAAAGACTGATTTTTTAACAGCATCGAAGATGCTGAATTTCAATAACCCCACACAAGGAACGCAGTGTGGGGTCAACGAAAACCCTACTACTCAGCGTCCCGGAGG
>JAFRXG010000096.1:0-34215 GCA_017441565.1 Bacteroidales bacterium
CGCTAAAAACCGAGTATGTTTATCTAAACCCGTGGAGCGAGGCGGCATTGATGCGCGATGGCATCAGCGGTTATATTGACTACTACAACAAGCGACGGTGTCACTCGTCCATCGGCCATGTGCCACCAGCAAAACTGTTTCATAGCAATGCTTCAAAAGCAGCATAAAACAGCATCAAGACCCTACAAACAACAACCTCTAAACAACAGTTAAACTCACAAATAATGTTAAACCTTTTCCGCAATATCAATCATAAACTGGTCTAAACAAAGGGAGTACTACAAACAAATGAATTTGCAACAATGATGAACGAATTTTACATTTTACAAAATTACATCAATATGCTTTTATATAGAAAGGTGCATATAATAGTAATAGTATAATTATCAACTATTTACTATTATGATTCTTCCGACAAATGCGTAGGTGAGGCAGCTGTCCGAATAGCACATTTGCACGACTTTGTGCATGTAGGAAGTATACCGAAGCGAGAAAACGATAGAACACATTCGGTGATAGCGTCATGCAAAAAAGTGTGAACTATGAACTATGAACTGTGAATTGCTTATGTTTTTCCGCAATATAGGTATTTTATTATATAGATTATTAATTACTAATTAATTATATTAACAATACCATTTTATATACATCTCAAAAGACCAAAATTCATTGCATTTCATAGTTCATACTTGAACGTATGCAACTGTAAGTCATTACGTTTTCCTTACAAATTGTAAAATGAAGTGTGAAATGAGGAGTGAACAGTGGCCTCACACTTATTGTTATTGTTATTGTCATCGGGTGCCACTTTCTGCCACTTTTTTTTACACTAAGTGGCACCCTTATTTTCGTCTTTTTCGGTATAATTATATCAAATGCGGAGACGCTCTGCCTTCGTCGTGGCTTCGCTCCTAAGGGGGAGGCAAGGTGTATCCAAAACGGGGTGAAAAAGTCCCCATCATCACCTATCCATTTAGCGGATGAACCATAAAAAAAAGGGTATCGTCTGTTGATGACAATACCCCTGTTGTTCTTAAAAGTTCTGCTATTTGTAGAGGTAGCGCGAGATGCGGTCGTCAGGGTTGATGGGGTTGACATCCGAGGTGGTCATGTCGGTGAAGCTGACGGTGATGTGGGTGGTCTTGTCAGGGTCGAGACGGAAGATGTCGGCGGAGTACCATTCGGTGATTCTGCCGCTGACGGTGGCTTCGACGCCAATGACCACGCGGTCGGCGATGTCAGAGGAGGTCATCTCATAGACGGTGTTGGGCTGGATGCGCTTGATTTCGCGTTTGGCGACGAGCTGGGTGCCGTCATACTCGAAAGCGGTGACATTGGCCATGCTGGTGAAGTCGTCGATATAGGTGATGGTGTATTCCGACTCTTTGAAGCAGGAAACGAAGGCCATGCAGCAGACTGCCAATAAGGTGAAGAGAACTTTTTTCATGATGGTTTACTTTAATGATTATTATTGATTAAACGATTATTCGCCATGGATTTTGATGAAGGAATGGACGGGCGCGATGGAGTTGATGCGCTGATGGTCGTAGAGGTCGGGGAATTCGACGATGAAGAGGAACTCTTTGACTTTGACCCTGTACTCCTTGCCGTCGAGGCGGATGACCTCGTTGTTGAGGGCATCGGCGATGCCGCAGGCGGTGCCGCCGGTGGCTAGGATGTCGTCGAAGAAGGTGAGGTAGAAGGTGTCGCCTTCGGGTTTGCCGGCAGCGATGTCGGAGAGACGGTAGAAGACATGGTCGGAGCCATATTCTTTTTCGATGGCTACGCCGTGGAGGTCGCCCTCGCTATAGGGGAGCTTGCCTTTCTTGCGGATGGGGACTACGTTCTGCACGAGCCGCGACTGGGTGAGAAGGGGTGCGGCGAAGATGAAGCCACGGGCCTCGACGGTGACGACGTTGGGGCAGTGGGTGTGCACGTCGATATCGGCAACCAGCTGGCTGAAGGCCTCTTTGTTGGAGAGGAAGGGGAGGATGTCGATAAAGTCGATGCCGGGCTTGGGGAAGTCGGGATAATGATTGATGATGTCTTGGTAATTCATGAGGGGTTGTTTTTTGTGGGGGGGGGATAGATTTGATAGAGGAGATAGAATTGATAGAAATTATATAATTATAGGGCCCAGAGGAGGAGCCCGGAGCAGATGATGATGCCGGTGATGAGGAGGTCGATGAGACAGAAGCCCATGATGTCCTTGGCGTCGAGTTTGGCCAAGGCGAGGGCAGGGATGGCCCAGAAGGGCTGTATGAGGTTGGTCCATGCGTCGCCCCAGGCGATGGCGATGCCGGTAAGGCCGGGGTCGACGCCGAGGTCGGCACCGGCGGCAAACATGATGGGCGCCTGGATGGCCCAATGTCCACCGCCCGAGGGGACGAACATGTTGAGCACCGCGGCGCAGAGGAAGGTGAGCAGCGGATAGGTGACGGGGGTGGAGATGTCGATACAGGCGTTGGCGATGACGGTGCCGAAGCAGATGCCGCTGGCCCCCACGCCGGTGATGATGCCCATGATGCCGGCATAGAAGGGGAACTGGAGGATGATGCCCGCAGCACCGGTGGCCGCCTTGGTGAAGGCACGGACGTAGGCCAGGGGGGTGCCGTGGAGCAGGACGCCCAGGAAGAGGAAGAGCATGATGACGCTGCCGAGGTCGAAGGTGCCGCCACGGAAACCCAGATGGACGACGAGGTAGGCGAAGCCCATCAGTGCCACCACCCATGAGAGGAGGCGCGAGTTCTCCATGCGCTGGGCGGGTGTCTGACTGCCCGACTGTTTGATTGCCTGACTGTTTGAGTGGTCATCTTCGGCGAGGAGGGCGGGGTCGACGGTGACGATGTCGCGCTTGGGGTGCATCAGGGCGTTGGTGATGACGATGGCGACAATGACCACCGCCACGATGATGAGGTTGGCGGGGTGGAGGATGGTGTGAGAGACCGGCACGGGGTCGGTGAGGATGCCGTTGGTGGCCTTGGTGAGTGCCTCGCCAGGGGTGGCCATGGTGAGAGGGATGGATCCGGAGAGACCCGCATGCCACACCACGAAGCCGCTATAGGCGGAGGCGATGAGGAGGCGGTAGTCGACCCCTTGCAGTTTGCGGGCAATCTCCTTGGCGAAGATGACACCGACGATGAGGCCGAAGCCCCAGTTGAGCCAGCAGGCGACGGCCGAGACGGCGGTCACGAGGGCGATGGCTGCGGCAGGGGTCTTAGGGATAGCGGCCAGTAAGGCGATGCCCTTCTTCACGATGGGGGCGGAAGCCAGGGTGGATCCGCAGACAAGCACCAAGGCCATCTGCATGGCAAAGGCCAGTAGGTTCCACACTCCCCCACCCCAGTGTTCGACCACCTCGACAGGGGTCTGATGGCAGATGGGCATGGCGAGACAGGCCGCCACGAGGGTGAGGATGATGGCGAAGATAAAGGGCTCGGGCAGCCACCGCTGCACCAGTTTTACGCAGAACTTAATCAAGGGGGCCAGGTTTGATTGAGGGGATAGACTTGATAGACTTTATTTGAGCAGGGTGAGTATCTTATTGTAGAAGTCGGTATTCTGCATGATGCCGGTGAACTGTTCGGCGCCAGGGCCGTAGGCGAAGACAGGCACCATTACGCCGGTGTGGTTGCCAGTGCTCCACGAGGTGTTGCTGACTCCCTGCTGGACACTGCCGTCCTTGAGGGTGAGGCCGCCGGTTTCGTGGTCGGCGGTGACGATGACGAGGGTTTTGCCGTCGCGCTCGGCAAAGTCGAGCACAGCATGGAGCATATCCTCGAAGTCGGCCATCTCTGAGGCCAGGTAGGCACTGTCGTTGTTGTGGCATGCCCAGTCAATCTGCGACCCTTCGACCATGAGGGTGAAGCCGTTGTCGTAGAAGTTGAGGGCTTCGATGGCCTTGAGGGTGCCGAGAGTGAGCATACGGCCACGCTTGGTGGCTGCGGGGGCATCCTTGCCCGAGAGGAGGGCGCAGATTTTGTGACCTTTGACGCGCATGAGGTCCTGGACGGTATAGGCCATCTCATAGCCGCGGGCCATGAGGGTGTCGATGGGGGCCTTGCCGTCCTTGCGGTTGGCGGTTTGGAAGCTCCAAGCGTCGTTGCCAATCATCACCTCGAAGGGGCAGAGGGCCATCTGCATGCTGATGGAGTCGAAGAGCTTGCGGTAGGTGACGTGGGCGTAGGTGGAGGCAGGGGTGGCGTCGAGGACGCTGCTGGTGACCACGAAGCCGGCAGCCTTGCCGAAGAGGTGCTTGGCAGTGATGAGGAAGGAGGGGTAGTCGGTGCCGTCGGGACCTTTGGCAATATGGTAGTTGTCGATTTTATGGCCTGTCATGAGGGCTGAGCCGCCAGCACCGGAGTCGGTGGTGTACTTGTTGTGGGAGTTGGTGCGGGAGAAGCCGGTGTAGGGGAAACGGAGGAAGGCACTGTTGTCGCCTTTCTGAGCGATGACGGAGGTGTAGACCTGCGCCGTGCCCATGCCGTCACCGACGATGAAGATGACGTTGCGGGGCCGCTCGGGGGTGGCTTGCTGAGAGGATGACTGACGTTGTCCCACGGCCAGCAGCGGCAGGAGGGACAGGATGAGGAGGATGGTTTTCTTCATGTGTTAGTTGTTATGTTCTAATTTTTGTTCGTTCTGATAGGCGTCGGCCTTGTTGGTGAGGCTCTTGTGGTCGCCGGGGAGGATGACGGCGGCGAGGATGCCCACGATGGCTGCCACGGCGAGGCCGGAGATGGCTATGCTGCCAAAGTGTAGGGCGCTCCCTTCGCAGCCATAGCTGATGCCGATGGCGAGGGTGATGGTGAGCGCGGTGATGATGAGGTTGCGGCTGTCGGTGAGGTCGACTTGGTTCTCCACCAAGCTGCGGACACCCACGGAGGAAATCATACCATAAAGGATGAGCGACACGCCGCCGATGGTGGCGGTGGGCATGGCGTAGATGAGTGCTGCAAACTTGGGCGAGAAGCTGAAGAGGACGGCGACGACGGCGGCGATGCGGATGACGCGGGGGTCGAAGACGCGTGTGAGGTTGAGCACACCGGTGTTCTCGCCGTAGGTGGTGTTGGCAGGGGCTCCGAAGAGCGAGGCAAGGATGGTGGCAGCACCATCGCCGCAGAGGGTGCGGTGGAGGCCGGGGTCTTCGAGATAGTTGCGGTTGCAGGTGGAGCTGATGGCGCACATGTCGCCGATGTGCTCAATCATGGTGGCCAAGGCGATGGGCATAACGGCAAGGATGGCGGTGAGGAGGAAGCTCCAGTTGCCCTCTTGGAAGGCATAGAGGCCTGTGTTGTGCCACTGGAAGGGCAGACCTACCCAGGCGGCATCGTGGAGTGCCTGCACCTTGTCGGCCTCGAGCTGGCCAAAGATGGCGGCGACGGCATAGGAAGTGACCACGCCGAGGAGGATGGGCAGTATCTTGACCATGCCTTTGCCCCAGATGTTGCAGACGATGACCACCAGGATGGCGATGAGGGCAATCCACCAGTTGGTGAGGATGCTTTTGACGGCGGTGCCAGCGAGGATAAGGCCGATGCTGATGACGATGGGACCCGTCACCACCGGCGGAAAGAGGCGCATGACCTTATGGATGCCAAAGGCCTTGAAGGCGGCAGCAAGCACAAAATAGAGCAGACCGGCGGCAGCCACGCCGATGCAGGCGTAGGGGAGTGCCTGCTCTTGTGTCATGCCATATTCGGCACCCATGGCCACGACGGTGGCGTAGCCGCCGAGGAAGGCGAAACTGGAGCCGAGGAAGGCGGGCACCTTCATCTTGGTGAGCCAGTGGAAGAGGAGGGTGCCAAGACCGGCGAAGAGGAGGGTCGCCGAGACCGAGAGGCCAGTGATGGTGGGCACCAAGATGGTGGCGCCGAACATTGCGAACATGTGCTGGAAGCCCAATACGAGCATCCTGCCTTTGCCAAGCTGTCTTGCATCGTAGACAGCTTCATTTGTAACATTATTTGCCATGATATTTGTTTTAAAGGTTTAAAGGGTCAAGAGAGGGGTTGAGGGTAGGTTATTTTGTGCCGAAGATGCGGTCGCCGGCATCGCCGAGGCCTGGAAGGATGTAGCAGTTCTCGTTGAGGCCGTCGTCAAGAGAGGCGGTGAAGATGTCGACTTCGGGGTGCTCCATCTGCACACGTTTCACCCCTTCAGGTGCGGCGACGAGGCACATCATGCGGATGTTGCTATAACCATCCTCCTTGAGACGGCGGATGGCGTCGCAGGCACTGCCGCCGGTGGCGAGCATGGGGTCGGTGAGGATGACCAGACGGTCTTTGCCCTCGGGCATCTTGTAGTAGTAGAACACGGGTTCGTGGGTTTTCTCATCGCGATACATGCCGATGTGCCCAACCTTGGCGGCCGGGATGAGGGTGAGGAGGCCTTCGACCATGCCCAAGCCGGCACGGAGGATGGGCACCACGACCACCTTCTTGCCAGCCAGCTCGTGGGCTATCATCTTCTGCATGGGGGTCTCAATCTCAACATTCCGCAGAGGGAAGTCGCGCGAAATCTCGTAGCCCATAAGCATACCGATTTCTTTCAACAGTTCGCGGAATTCGCGGGTGCCTGTTTCTTTCTTACGCATGATGGTGAGCTTGTGCTGCACCATAGGATGATTGATAATATGTAAAGCCATAGTATTGTTATTTAAATTATTGCATAAATATTCTCACAAAGGCCACATTCAAAAGGGCAATGCAAAGATACTAGTTTTCCCCCTGACTGACAAATTTTTAACATTTGAATTTTCAACACCATGTTAATAAGTGGACGGATGAGATGGGGCAATCAAGGGGAGGAGGTGCTTCTCGAAGAGGTCGCGGCGGATGATGCGGTAGTGAGGGGCATAGGACTCGTTGAAATGGCGGCTGTGATGCATCATCACCTCGCCACGGTCGAGCCAAGAACGCAGATTGGCAGCATCAGCGTCGAAGTTCTTGGGACGCGGAGTGATGGTGTCGAGCGTCTTCTGCAATCTATCCCACTGTCCTTTCCAGTCGTAGAGGGGCATCTTCTGCCTGACATCGGCACTCTGCATCAGCAGTCGCACGAAGAGGTCGAGCGGCACGCGGCCGTCTTTGAGAACCCGCAGGTTGACCCGCACAAAGTTGCCTTCGACGCCGGTGGGCTCGTAGTCGGGGAAACGAAGGTCGGAGACATCGGTCTGCCCCATCTCGTCGACGATGTATCGGGCGCAGGTGGCGGAGTCCTTGATAATATGGCCGGGGCCGTAGACATCTTGGAAACAAGACTTGTAGACATCTTGCAGATGTGCCTCGGGGTATTTCTTCATATAGGCACCCAGCACCTCGGCGGCACGGTTGGGCACGGCATATTCACCGCGGTCAATCTTGCGCAATATCTTCTTGGCATTATCGCTGGGGGCGTCCTTGAAGTAAGTGACAATCCTTCCTTTCTGGTCACACCAGCTATTTTCAAACTCGGCAAGGGTATTCTTGAACTCCCCCTCGTCAAACTCCCGATGAAGGCGGCTAGCATCCATAACAGCATGAAAAAACAGCTTCCATCTTTGACCATAATACTGCCCCAGCAGACCGCCCCACATCCTGTTGGCATAATCGTTCAATACGGGTCCTCCCCATATAGTCAGCAGCGTACGAGCCTGTTTTTCATAATAATGTTTCTCTTCACGGGTATCACCCCAGTTGGTGGCATCCTGCCGCCAAGTCCAAAACGAAAGAGGCTCCAGCCTAGATAGAAGCCAGTCCGCCTCAATAATCATGTCGATAGCCAGTGTGCTGTCGCGTTGCATACGTTCTATATTCCCGGCACGATAGGCATCGCTGAAATCGTCGCGTACCTCCATAAAATGGTTTCCGAGCCACTGAGACAATAGGTTTACCACATCATAATGATAACTTGCACGGGGTGAAGGGTGTTTGAGCAGCAGTCTTATCGACTTCAACAATTGATTGTTGTCGTAGGAATAATATGGCTTGGTGTAGTAGGTACCGTGACCTGAGAGCGAGGGACGTGCCACCATCTGGGTGCCAAGGCCGTAGAACGACCAGTCCTTGTAGACCGAATCGATGAGGAGCTGCCATGCGGCGCGGCAGTCCTCGTTGGCTTCGCCATAGCGGAGGTCGGCCCAACGCTGGGTGAACTCCCCTACCCTTTGGCCTTGTGGTGCGAGGTTCCAGGGGTGTTCCAACAAGAACTCGAATATCTGAGGGCTGTTGTCGAAGCTCTCCAGCGTGGAGCCGATGCCCATCATATTGCCTTGCTGCTCCTCGAAGGCATGCGACAGCTTGCAGTCAAGCTCATGCAGATTGCCCACGAGCATCGTGTTGCCGCCGAAGTTGCCGAGATAGCACCAGATATAGGGCTGACCGAAGAAGCCGTCCGTCTCGCGCCACACCTCGGTCTTCTCGCAGAAATAGTCGAGCAGAATCATTTTCCCCTGTGGCACGGCAGTAAGGTAGGCCTTAAGCCTTTCGGGGGTCCACTGCCGACGCTTGTAGTAGAACACCCAGCTCATCTGCAGCCACTGCGCGGCGGGGTCGACCTGCTGGAGGGAGGCGTAGATGTTGCTCGACACCCCTGCCAAATAGTCAGGCTCCCAACTAGGCGGATCCATCTCATTGAAAGGGTCAACGCCGTAGATGTGGTCGGTGCCATAGAGGGCGGTCTGCTTCTCAAGATATTTGCGCTGGATGACGGCGAAAAGGCTGTCGGTGGAGTTCATGAAATAAGTGGGCTCGAAACCGCACCAGCTGCTAAGCTGCTTGATGTCGGCCTGAGGGTTGCGCTCGGCAATCTGTCGCGGCACATGCCCGGCAAAGGCTGGCAGCACGGGGGTCATGTTCAGCTCACGCTCACGTGCCAGTATCTTCTTCTGCAATTCCTTCTGCCCATCTATCCACCCCTGAGGCAGTGGGCCGCCGAAGCCGTCGAGGTTGGCCATGCGGTGCCACGGCAGGTGCGCCGGGCCACTGAAGTAGGCGCGTATCTCCTCGTCCGTCATCCCCATCTCGCGCCACACCTCATGCCACACGGCCTCCTGTCCCGTGAGGGCCAGCGGCATGTTCACTCCGTTGAGTGCCATCCAGTCGATGAAACGCTCCCACTCCTTCCACTGCCACCACACCATGGTATAGCCGTAGGTGCAATAGTTGAGGAAGAAACGGACAGGCACTTCACATTTGCGCACTATCGGCTCACCCACCTTTGGCAGCCTTTTGGGCAGCTCCACAGGCTGGCTGGCGTACCATGAGACATGTGTCTTGGCATATTCCTTGAGGTAGTAGTTCAGCCCCATAGCCATGGAGTTGTCGTTGTTGCCGCCTATGCGCACCCTGTCGCCATGCTGCTCAAGGGTGAACAAGTCGGCGTCGGAAGTGCGCAGGACGAACTCGAACTGGTCGGCTTGCTTGCCCAAGATACGGGCTGCCAGCTGGCGTGCCGCATCTTGTGCGGAGGTGACAGTAAAGGCTAAAAGGTAAAAACTAAAAAGTAAAAAGTACGATACCTTTTTCATGATGCGATAGTTTTTTTCACCACTAGAATACTTATTTCATAAAGTGCATAGATGGGCAGTGCCACCATCGAGAGGGTCATGGCATCGCCCGAAGGGGTGATGACCGCCGCGATGATAAGGATGGCCACGACGGCATGTTTCCTGTATTTGCGCATGAAATCGGGCTTCAGCACCCCTATCTTGGCCAGGAGCCAGCAGAGCACCGGCAGCTCGAACACCACACCCATCAAGAAGCAGAGCATCAGCAGGACGCTTATATACGAAGAGAGGGCTATCTGGTTGGGCACATCGGTGCTCACCTGATAGGTACCCAAGAAGCGGAAAGTGAGCGGGAAGATGAGGAAATAGTTGAGTGCCACACCTAGGAGGAACATCACATAGCCGCTTCCGACGGCGCGAATGGCATAACGGCGTTCATGAGCATACAGGCCGGGGGCAACAAAATGGAACAGGAGGTAGAGCAGATAGGGCGACACGGTGAGGAGACCCATCCAAAGGGCTACCTTCATGTGAACCATAAACTGCTGAGCCAATTCGGGGTTAAAGAGGTCGATGTGGAAATCGTTGGTCACGCCGGTAAGGCGTGAGAAAAGGCGGTAGGTGACAAAATCGGACGTGCTGGGAGCCATTACCAAGGCAAAAAGCCAGTCCTTGCAACAGAAGGCCGCCACGGCACAGAGTGCCACAGCTACCACGGCCTTCAGCAGACACCCCCTGAGTTCCTCCAGATGCTCCCAGAAATCCATAGATTACAGCTCCTATAGTTTCTATAGCTCCTGTAGGGACTATAGAAACTATAGTCTTTTGGGGCTATTTTTCCCCTTCTTTTTTTTCTTCTTTCTCGTCCAAGCCGTTCATCCCATCTTTGAAACTTTTCACCCCTTTGCCCATGCCGCGCATAAGCTCGGGAATCTTCTTGCCGCCGAAAAGAAGCAGCACCACCAACACGATGACGACAATCTCGGTCGTCCCAATAAACAGTATATTCATAGCAAGAACAGTATCATGTTATTACACTTTTTCAATCATCGCCAGACGAGCGGGGATGTTAATCCGCTGGGGGCATTCGTGCAAACACCTGCCGCAACCGATGCAGTGGTCGGCCTGACGGTCACGCTCGATGGCATGGTCGTAATTTTTCAAATATTCGCGGCGGGCCTTGCGGTAGGCTCGACGTTCGGCGGAAGTGGCATTGTCGTCGGGCTCGGTGAGCAGCAAACCCTCGTTGACCATCTTGTTGTAGTGGGCGAAGATGCCGGGGATGTCGATGCCGTAGGGGCAGGGCATGCAGTACTGGCAGCCGGTACAAGGCACAAGCGGGTACTCCACATAGCGGTCGGCGATGGAAGACAGCATCTTCTCCTCGTCGGGGGTGAGCGGCTTGTGGGGCGACATGGTGCGGAGGTTGTCCTGCAGATGCTCCATAAAGGTCATGCCGCTCAAGACGGTGAGGATGCGCGGCTGGTTGCCGGCAAAACGGAAGGCCCAGGAGGCCACGCTCTGCTCAGGCGCACGGCGTTTGAACTCCTCGACGGCAAAGTCGGGCAGGTTGGCCAGCTGGCCGCCCAGCAGGGGCTCCATCACGAAGATGGGAATGTCGCGCTTGGCTAGCTCGCCATAGAGGTATTCGGAATTGGCATCGCCGCCACCCGCTTCCTCTGCCAAGTCGGCGGCATGCTGCCAGTTAATATAGTTGTGCTGAATCAGCACGTGGTCCCAATGCACCTGCTCATGCATCGACAGGGCATGGTCAAACACCTTCACATCGCCATGATAGGAGAAGCCGAGGTTGCGGATGCGCCCTTTGGCACGCTGCTCCATGAGGAACTCTATCATCCCGCTGTCGACAAAACGGCGGTTGAAAGCCTCCATGGGCTCCACCGGGTTGCCGTCCTGGTCACGACCGGGGAGACCCACACAGTGGAGCATATAGAAATCGAGATAATCCACTTGCAGCCGTTCCAACGACTGCTCGAACATCTCCACACTACCCTTGTAGTTCCAAAGGGAGGGATTCTGGTTGGAGAGCTTGGTGCTTACGAGGTACTCGTCTCTCTTGTGACGGCTCAGGGCCTTGCCCAATGCAATCTCCGACCGTGCCTTGCAGTAGCGGGGGGCGGTGTCGAAGAGGTTCAAGCCATGGGCTATGGCGTAGTCGGTCATTTCGTTGATGCGGTCTTGGTCAAGGTCGCTGTCGGAATGGTTGGCATCCTTGCCTTCCTCCACAGAGGGGAGGCGCATAAAGCCAAACCCCAGAAGCGACACCTTCTCGCCATGAGTGCCCTGCCGATAAGTCATCTTGTCAGTCGGCACTTCGCCCAATGCAAAGCCTTCCGCACTTGTAGCATTGGGGTTCTTACATCCCGCAGCCATCGCCGCAGTGGCCAGGGCTCCTGCGCCCAAACTCTTTAAGAAATCTCGTCTATCCATATACAACGTTATTATTTTATCACTATCAGTGTGGCCGGGCGAGCATCGCGATATTCAATCTTGAAACCCGACAATTGGCTCATCATATCGTCCATAGAACTCATTCCAAGCTTTTCAGCCAGCGGGTTTGATCTTAGGAGACAATAATCATGCGGTACTATCGTTGAATCGTTCACCTCTTCATATTCCGTAATCAACATATTCCCCTTCATACCAAAACTGCTCGACATAATACGATCCGCTGCCTTAGCATAATCGTCACAACCCTCTTCAAACAGCACCTCACGCCCGTCGGGATACACCAGCCAAACCTCTTTCAGCATCACCTCGGTGGTGTCGAACACCAGCGGCTCGTCGCCGTATTTCTCGGCTAAAACAAGATAGTCTTTCAGCAGCTTGACGTAGTCGGGTGCACCAGGCGCAGCAATGTTGGACACCTTGAACACTACGCGTTCTTCCAAACTCTCGCCTTTGGATTCCCAGTCAAGATAGTAGGTATGGGGTTCCTTAATCACTTGTGATGTCAAATAAGAAGCAATCTGCGCTGGCTCACCCACCATGTAGAACTCCGTGGTGGTGGAATCCAGATTCCACAACTGGTCAGCTCCATCAATAAGTGCGGTGTTGTCGGCAAAGGGTCGCAGCGGCTCCATGGAGAGGTTGTAGACGAGAGAGGGGTTTCCGCCGCCCTGCTGGGTGTAACAATCCAGCTTTGACGGGCTGCCGAGGAACAGCAGCGGGATGAGGATGGCCAACGAGTTGTTCAGCACATGCAGCAGAGCCGACAGCCAGATGCTGAAATTAATAGTCAGCCAGCACAGCACCAATGCCATGCCGAAGATGTCGACCAAACCCAGCACCATACCCAGCGAGAAATCGCCGAAACCCGACACATGGCACAAGGCGAAACAAACCGACGAAAGGATGGCATTAATCCACATCTGCACAAAGCGGTCGGACACAGCGAGCCACACAAACAAAATGGCAGCTACAAAAAGCAGGCCCCACCACCCCATCTCGCTGGTGGCGAAGAGCGTCATGAGCACCAGACACACGATGGTCGTCCATTTCTTGCCCACGCCCCAGAGACGGAAAGCAAACTCTTCAAATATGGGCTGTATCAGGCACAACAGCAACAAAGTCATGACAGGGACACTATGGAACATCCACTTGCCCATATCCATCAAGGTACTTTGCCCAGGCAGTTTGTTGCCCGTCCATTCCATTACAGCGGACACCAACATGGACCCCAGCCATAAAACCAGGCCTATCCATAGCATCGGTAGAAACCGTTTGTCGTATCTTTTTGTTCTCATAATAGTACTGATAATTGTTACAATAATTTGATTTTGCAAAGATACGCATTTATTTTTAATCAGTGAATAAAAATATTACAATTAATAAAAAAATAGCTGATATGCTCACTCTCATGCCAGTGCAGTGTCAAAGCAGCGACGGGCGAAATGCCGCCAGACAGGCAACAGGTCACCGACCCTTCGGTTTCGCTCCGAAAGATGTGCAAATCCGCTTTTTACATTACATTTTACTTCTATTCTCATTAGATTTTATTTCGATTTAGTTTTGGTATGCCAAACGAAATGGAAAGAAAAACGAAAGGTTGAACTGGCAAAAACGAGGGGAAAGGGTTTCAGGGGGATGAAGGCAAAAAGAAAAGAGGACCGCACGGGTGTGCAGTCCTCTGTATTGCAATAGGTCTATAGCCGGATTAGCGTTGCTCGACTTCGGCTTTGATTTCTTTCTTTTTGCTGTGTTTGGTCCAAAGGCCGTAAACCTCGCTGACGTTGCCAGCGGTGGTGAAGGCGGGGAGGTCGTTATCCTTGATGAAAGCCAGGAGCTTGCTGAACTCGTCCTTGGTGAGAAGCACTTCCAGCTCAATGGAGCGCTCGTTGCTGTAGCCACCAATCACCTCGTAGAGGGTGCAGCCGCGGTGCAGCTCGTCAATGATATAGCGGCGGATGCGGTCGTATTCCTTCGAGACGATGCAGACGCGTTTGCGGTTGTTGAGCGAGGCGGTGAAGTAGTCAACCACGAGACCGTTAATCCAGGTGCCGATGAGACCGATAACTACCATGCGGAAGTCGTTGATGAAGAATGCGGTGCAGCAGATGACGGCACCGGCTATGGAGACCGAGGTGCCGATGTCGAAATGGAGGTATTTATTGACTATCTTGGCAAGGATGTCCAATCCGCCGGTGGAGGCGTTGATGCTGAACATAAGGGCTTGAGAAGCACTCAGCAACAGAACGAAGCAGCAGAGGTCGAGCCAGGGGTCGCCCATGACGGACATAGAGCCAGTGGTGAGGTTCTCGTGCGCGATGTTCTGCCAGGGGAGGATGGCGTCCCACACGTCGGTGAGGGGACCCAAAATCATAGCGGTGTAGACCGTCTTGGCTCCGAACTCATGCCCAATCAGAATCCATGCCAAGATGA
Source organism: Bacteroidales bacterium (assembly GCA_017441565.1). GTDB lineage: Bacteria > Bacteroidota > Bacteroidia > Bacteroidales > P3 > Colimorpha. Next base: position 14,390 of record JAFRXG010000096.1, read on the forward strand.
GCAGTATGGCATTGATGGCCATGATGATGACCGAGAGGCCGATGTTGATGCCGGCAGCCATGAAGATGTTGTTGAGCACGATGGAGAGACCTGAGATGGTGCCGATGATGAGCTTGCTGGGCACCAAAAAGTAGTAGACGGCGGCGGCGGTGACGAACATGCCGAGGGTCATAATGACCAGTTCCTTCCAAAATTTGACGGTTTTGAGGATACTCAGTGTATCGATAATATTATTCATTTTACTGTATTTTATGCAGTTGTAAGAATTGAGTTATTTTGTTTCAGACTGCAAAGATACACTTTTTCTCACACACTTGCATGAACTTCTCGCCCTTCGACGTAAATTGCCGAGAAAGGACGCACAGGGCAATAGTATTCGCAGGCTCCGCAACCGATACAGCGCTGCTCGTTGACAGTGATGCGGCTATGACCGGTGCTTTCGTCACTTACGATGCTGATGGCAGCGGCAGGACAATGGCGCGAACAGGCGTTGCAGGTGACACCTTGGCCCAGCAAACAATTGCTGGTGACGGTGACGGCATGTCCGATGCTGATACTGCTCTTGTCGGCGGCATCGATGGGCTTGATGGCTCCGGTGGGGCACACCTGACTACAGCGGGTGCAGTCGGGGGCACAGAAACCCTTGTCGAATGCCATTTCGGGCTGCAGGAGTGTCTTCAAGTCTTTAGAAGGACGGAGCACCTTGTGGGGGCATTCGCTCACACAGAGCTGGCAGCCAGTGCAGTGGCTGGAGAAATTCTTCAGGCTTTTGGCACCGAAAGGTTTCAGCGGCACTTTGCGGTCGGGCAGCTGCTTGTCTTCCAATACGGCGAGGCCGCCGTCGACTTTCTTTTCTTGTGCTTCCAATGCCATTGCGGCACCCACGGCGGCGGTAGTGAGGACGAACTTGCGGCGCGAGGTGTCGACCGCCTCGTCGGACGACGGGGGCTTGGCGGAGGATTTTGCCCTCGTATAGGAGATGGCACCCTGATGGCAGTTGTTCAGGCAATCCATGCATGCCACACAGCGGGAGTAGTCGATGGTGTGGGTTTGGGGATTGATGCACATGGCCTTGCAGTTACGGGCACAGAGGGTGCAGCCGTTGCACTTGGAGGTGTCGATGACCGGCTTGAAGAGCGCGAACTTGGAGAAGAAGCCCAGCACCGAGCCCACCGGGCAGAAGGTGTTGCACCACAGGCGGCCCCAGCGGAAGGATAGGAAGCCGATGACGACGAAGGTGACGATGGCCACGATGGCGGTGACGTTGAAACCCGACCAGTGGAAGATGGTATTGGCGATGCGGCCAAAGGCGCTGTAGGGGGCAATCAGCAGGGCTACTCCGTTGAGGCCAAAGAGCATAAGCAGCACAAAAGCTACAAGGAATATGATACGGAGCACGGTGTTGCCTTTCTTATACTGGAAGCGGTTCTTCTTGGCCTTGCCTCCCAGCCAGCTGAAACAGTCCTGCATCACGCCCAAGGGGCAGACGATGGAGCAGTAGAAACGGCCAAAGATGAGGGCCACGAGGCTAATGCCCACGAAAACTACGAAGTTGAGAGCCAGCACAGCAGGCAGGAACTGCATTTTGGCCATCCAGCCAAAATAGGGGGTGAAAAGCCCGCCGCAGCCGGCAAACAAAAGGATGAGGCCCACAAAGAAGAGCGTGGCCAGGATGATGCGTATTTTCTTCATCATGTTTGTGCGGTTATTATATTTGACTTTGCAAAAGTACGAAAAAAAAACGACATAGCAGAAAAAAACTTTCAGAGGCTACCGCAGCTTGTTGCGGAGGAAATGCCCTTTGACGTAGAGCCAGAAGCCTAGGAAGCCTAGGAGGTTGACAATCCACGCTGTCCAGAAGGCTGTGGAGTAGCCGTAATGCTCGGAGATGATGCCGCCCAACAGGATGCCCATACCTACCCCCACATCCCACGCCACAAGGATGGAGCTGTTGGCAGTGCCGCGCTGGTTGTGTTCGGCCAAGTTGACGAACATGTTCTGATAGGCAGGATACATGTGTCCGTTGCCCAAGCCGATAATGAGGGCTGCGCCATAATAGCCGACGGCGTTGGGCAGGGCGGCGAAGAGGAGGTAGCCGCAGAGCGACACGCAGACGCCCAAGGAGGCATTGTAGGCGATGCGTCCCTGCCGCAGGGCTTTGTTGCCCTGTAGGCGTGAAAGGATAAGGCCTAAGGAGAGGAGGAGGAAGAAGGTGCCCGAGCCGCCCTCGATGCCGAGCCGCTCCTTGCCATAGATGGCCACATAGGTGGACATGACGCCATAGGAGAAGGCAAAGCACACCATGGTGAGTGCCTCGCTCCACCCCTTAACGAGGAAGAAGCGGTCGAGTGAGACCTTCTGTTTGTCCTTCACCAGCTCGCGGGGGTTGGTCTTGACGGTGGCATCAATCAGCAATCCGAGGGTTGCCACTATCATGGCCAGCCAAAAGATGATGTCGAAATTATGTGTGGTGGTATATATCCAGATGGCCACGGAGGGGCTGATGGCCGAGGCGAGGTTGTTGCTCAACCCATAGAGGCCTATGCCCTCGGTTCGTCGTGAGGAGGGCAGGACGTCGATGGCCACGGTGCTGTTGGCCACGGTGGTGAAGCCAAAGGGTACCCCATGGGTGGTGCGCACCACGGCAAAGAGCATCAGGGAGCCTGCTGCCACATAGCCCACGAAGAAAAGGGTGAAAAGGGTGAAGCTGACCAGCAGCACCATCTTGCGTGGGAAGCTGTCGACCACATAGCCGCTGAACAGGCGTGCCACCAACGCCATCACGGCATAGCCGAAGAGGACCATGCCTATGGTGTCCTTGTCGGCCCCGAAATGCTCGCTCAGATAAATGGGCAGCAAAGGAGTGAGCAGCATGAAGGAAAAGAATATCATGAAATTGGCCAACCACACCTTGGTGTAGTTGGCATTCCAAAGCTTGTCTTGAGTTTGCGGTATGTTGTTCATGGAGGGCAAATCAGTTAATCAGGTTGTGGAGCATAGCATAGACCGCAAGGCCCGCGACGGACTTGATGCCTGTTTTGTGGGTGATGTTTTTGCGGTGGGTGTTGACCGTGTGGATGGATATGTGCAGCTTGTCGGCTATCTCCTTGCTGCTGCATCCTTGCGCCACCAGGAGCAACACTTCGGACTCACGGTCGCTGAGCTCATAGTTTTCCTCCGCTGCTTCGCCCTCGGTCTGGCAGCATTCGCGCAGCCGTTGCGCCACATGGCTGCCCTGCTCGCGGATGTCGAGGGTCACCTTGAAGGCATCGAGCAGCTGGGGGTCGACATATTGGTAGACCAAGGCCACCACCGCCATCGAGGGGCGCGCCTGAGTGATGGAGGCCAGCTGCATGCGGGCGGGCGAAGGTAGTAGTGTGGGGTTGAGCAGCAGAATGTCAGGCTGCAAGCGTGTGAGCCTTGAGGCGAAGTCGGCTGGCACATCGCGCAGAGGAGCCAGAAGGACGAACTCGTCCTCATCCAGCAGCGCCTCGATACCCGCACGGATGATGTCCGACGGCTCTACGACGAGTATGTTAGTCTTTGGTTTCATGACTAGAGGCGTTGAGTATTTGGTTCATATAGGGTATAAGCACCTTCTCCTCAAGGATGGCATGTTTTTCCAAATCGGAGGAGAGCTGCATGATGCCGAACACCAGTTCGTTGAGTTCTTCGGTCATGCTGTCGCCCGGGATATATTTATATACAATTTGGGTCAGGTCCAGCAGCCTGTCTATCAAGTCGGAATGGTTGTCGGCAAAATGGTCGGCCTCCCCTGCCCCTTCGCTAATGTGAGAGCATACGTTGGTGCCGTCGGCTTGGCAGAGGATGGGGAACACCTGCTGTTCCTCGAAGGCGAAGTGGTCCTGCACCTCGCTCTTGTAATCGGCAAAGAACTGGTGGAGTATGGCTCCATAGCGTTCGCCCGCATGGGCTGCCACGTTGTCGAGATGGCGTTCGATATGGGGGAGCCGCTCGTTGAGATAGTAGTGATGAGAAGAAAGCAGGTAAGGAACCAGGGGTCGGAGGTCAGTGTTGGCAAAGGTGTCCTCGCCAGGGAGATAGTCTTGGAAGGTGTAGACGTTGAATATCATCAGCACGAAGTTGACGTTTAGATGATAGCGGTCGCATATTTCCTGCACGCTCTGTTCGCCAAATCCCAGATGGATGCCGAAGCGAGGCAGGACGAGGAGCAGGGTATGATTGGTGGCGATGAGGTCGGCCATCTTCATGCGGGAAGTGAAGAAATGTGGTTTCATAAGGCGTTGTTCATTAGGTGAGTTCTATTTATTTGTTTTCATTGTCGCGTTCCTTCGGGACGCAGTTCTCTGGTGTCTGGGTGTCACGGCACTGCGCCTTCGGCTTGTACCGTGTTATTAATAGTCTCGACTCTTCGAGGTGATTTATAGAAGTCCCCATTAAAACGTTATTCTTGATAATACACCCTTTTGACGCGTGGGGAGACGGAGGTGAGTATCTCGTAAGGAATGGTGCCCGCGGATTTGGATATCTGCTGCAGGAGGTCGGCATCGCCGAAGATGACCACCTCGTCGCCTTCGACACAGGGCACATCCGTCACATCCAAGAAACACATGTCCATACAGATGCTGCCTATAATGGGGGCCTGACGGCCATTCACTACCACACGCCCGTTGCCGTTGCCGAGATGGCGGTTGAGGCCGTCGGCATAGCCAATGGAGATGATGGCGATGCGCGAGGGTCGGTGGGCTATCCAGCGGCGGTTGTAGCCCACCGAGTCGCCTTCGGGTATGTCTTTGATTTGAGATATTTTGGTCTTCAGGCGGCTGACGGGTTTGAGGAAGCGCTGCACATCGGGTTCGGGTGAGATGCCGTAGAGACCGATGCCCAGGCGCACCATGTCCATCTGCGCTTCGGGGAAGCGGGTGATGCCGGAGGAGTTGAGAATGTGGCAGATGATAGGCTGAGGACTCAGTGCCGCACGCAGCTTGCCGCTCCATTGGGTGAACCGGTCGATTTGCATGTGGGTGAAGTCGTCCATCGTGGGGTCTTCGCTACAGGCAAGATGGGAGAAGATAGAGCGAATCTGTAGCGGACAATCGGCGACGCTGAATCGACGAGCCAGCAATTCGATGTCCCGGCCGTCGAATCCAAGGCGGTGCATGCCGGTGTCAAACTCCACATGCACCGGCACTTTTTCGCCCTCAACACCCATAAGGCGCACGGCTTCGGCAAAGGCGTCGAGGATGCGGAAACTGTAGATGTCGGGTTCGAGATGGTAGCGTATGATGTCGTCGAAGCTCTCCTCCTCTGGGTTCATCACCATGATAGGCACAGTGATGCCGTTGCGACGGAGGTCTACCCCCTCGTCGCAGTAGGCAACGGTAAGGTAATCGACATGACTGTACTGCAAAGCGTTGGCAACCTCTACCTTGCCGGCTCCATAAGAGGCGGCCTTGACCATGGCCATCAGTTTGGTGGTGGGGCGGATGCGGGAGCGGTAGTAGTTGAGGTTGGAGATGAGGTTGTCAAGATTGACCTCCATGATGGTCTGATGGCTCTTGCGCTGAAGCACCTTGGCGATGTTCTCGAAGCGGAAACGGCGGGCACCCTTGAGCAGGATGGTGACGTTGACAAACTCGTCGAAGTCGTGTTTCTGCAGACACTCCTCGGTAGAGGTGTAGAAGGTGGCGTTAAGGCTGCTGAAGCAGGCTCGGTTGCGACAGAGGGCTTCGCCTACCCCCACAAAACGGCTGATGCCATGTTGTGCAATGAGGTCGGCGGCCTGGGCATAAAGCTCTGGCTCGTTGACACCAGACTGAAGAATATCGCTCATGATGAGGGCTTTGCTACTGTGCTGGGTCTCATGCTGGACATAGTCGAGGGCGATGGTGAGGGAGTTGATGTCGAGGCTATAGCTGTCGTTGACCAAGAGGCAGTTGTTGAGGGCCTCGTCCATTTCGAGGCGCATATTCACGGGCACCAGCTTGGCACAATGGGCGGCAATCATCTCGTCGTCGTAGCCAAGGTAGCTGAGCAGCGTGATGCAGTGCATGGCATTTTCGGTAGAAGCACGGTCGACGAAAGGTATAAAGTAAGAGGCCACCCTGCCCTCGCGGCGTACCTTCAGACGCGTGCCGTTCTCCTCCTGAATGGTTTCGAGGAGCTGGATGTCGTTGTCCTCGCCAGTGCCCCAGGTGTAGCGACGTATCTGGCGGAAGCATTCCTGCTCCAACAGAGCGGAATGGATGTCGCGGTGGTTGGTACAGTAGATGAGGACCTCGCAATGGGTGAAGAGTTGCAGTTTCTCGGCTATCTTCTGGCTGCGGGTGAGGAAATTCTCATCATGAGCCTGTCCGATGTTGGTGAAGATGCCTATCGTGGGGCTGATGATATGGCGGAGGCGGTCCATTTCCCCCACCTCGGAGATACCGGCCTCGAACACACCCACCTCGTCGTTGGCCGACATTTGCCAAACCGACAGAGGCACGCCGATTTGGGAATTGTAGCTGCGCGGGGTGGCGACAACGGTACACACGTCGCTCAGCATCTGCACAATCCAGTCTTTGACGATGGTCTTGCCGTTGCTGCCGGTAATGCCCACTACGGGTATATGGAATTGGCTGCGATGCCATCCGGCCAGCTGTTGCAAGGCCAGAACCACATCTTTGACATACCAGAAGTTGGCCTGGCTGCAACGTTGGAATTGCTGTACATATTCTTCCGGCACATCATTGGGGACAACGAAGCTGCGACCGCCCCGCTCGTAGATGTCCTGAACGAAACGGCAACCTGTGTTGCGCTTGGTGGGAATAGCGAAAAAGAGCGTATGCGACACGTCGGAGACATGGCGGCTGTCGGTCAGCAGGTCCAGCACCTCGCATTGCTCGTCTACGATGTGAGGGACTGCGCCCTTGAGTGCTTGGGATATTTCTATTGGTTTCAAAGTGTGATGATTTTATAACCTATTTGACAATGAAGGCAGTCATGAGGGCCGCAATGTTCTTTAAAGAGCTGGATGAGGGCCTGGCTCTGCGCCGCATTGGCGGCTTGTACGCCAACCTCCTTCCAACGCCGTATGATTTGGTTGTCTTCGGGTGGGAGCTGCTGCAGGATGTCGACCGCCTGGTCCTTATACTGTTGCATCCCATGCTGGCTGCCATACTCGAAGAGCAAGGGTACCCAAGCGTTGATGATAATCAGATTGGCCGTGTTGAGGCTCAGACGTTTTTCTTTTCCTGGGGAGAGTTTGTCGAACTGGAAGTGGTTGTCCCAATAGGGCGAAGCTTTCACGTTGAAGAACTGCTGCAGTTGTGCGGCCTCCGGTGTTTCGAGCAGCTGGCTGAAAAGGTTGCGCGACTGGCTCAGCAGCTGTGCAAACTGGCTGATGCGCAAGGTGGGATAGCCATAAGGGCGCTGGCGGAAGAACTTCCAGAGGTAGCCTGCGATGGGGGTAAGATGAGCCCCTTGGCGCAAAGCTTCGTAGTCGGCCTGCATCTGGCGGGGGTAGTCGTCTTCGAAGCATCCATACAACATCCCGGCCTGACCAAAGAGGATGGCCTCGACCCTGGGCAGACGGTCACGCCAACGGGCCAGCAGGGTCTGGCTTGTGGACTTGGCCATCAATTCGAACGGAAATCCGTTGACCTTGCCCCCGAAGTAGTGGGCCATAAGCCAATAGCAGCACTCCTCCCAATTGCCATGGCTTTCTTGGAGCAGACGCCGGACGGCGGTGCATTTGGCTTCCAAACGTTCGATAAGAAGGCGTTCTAAGGCATTGCCCACATATAACGCCGACACCTCACCAAGATGGTCGCTACAGGGGATGGGCCTCGGCTGTGGGGGTTCCAGCAGAGCGTAGTAGTTGGCCCAGACGGGGTCGGGAATGTTACGCGACAGCTCGACAGTGAAGAGCTGGTGGCAGTTCTGAAGGGTGAGCGGGGAATCGTTCTCGAAGACCACATGTAGCACCACATTGTCATAGGCATGGTTGGTGCTGTGGTTGTGACGGTTCCAGTCGGAGGCTTTCACATGTACTTCAACATTGCCCACCCACAGGGTACCGCCGATGCGGACATGGGCATCGATGAAATCGGGACCTGCATCACGGTTGAGTGCTCCAGGACGTTCCACAACGACCGGCATCCCATCTACTGTGCGAAGCCCACCCTCCAACAGCTGGTGCTGCCAGATATACTGAAGGAAGTCTTCGTTCATTTTCATGGGATGACGGCCTGATGACAGAGAACAGTTTATTAGTTAAACATATCCTTCATTTTGTCGAAGAAGCCCCGCTCCTGCTTGGTCGGATTGGGTTGGAAATTGGGAAGGGTATCCATTTTGGAGAGCAGCTCCTTCTCCTCACGGGTGAGGCTCTTGGGCACCCATACGTTGACGCTGACCAGAAGGTCGCCTCGGCCGTAGCCGTTGACGCTGGGAAGCCCTTTGCCTTTCAGGCGCAGCACCTTGCCAGAAGGCGTGCCAGCGTCGATTTTCACTTTCACCTTGCCAGAAAGGGTGGGAATCTCGATGTTGGCACCCATGGCGGCCTGTGAGAAGGTGATAAAGGCGTTATAGTAGAGGTTGTTTTCTTGACGCTCAAACAGTTCATGGGGTACTTCCTCGATTAATATGATGAGGTCGCCCGGCACACCACCGTGGGGGGCCGCATTGCCTTTGCCCGACATGGAGAGCTGCATCCCGTCGGCCACACCGGCAGGGATGTTGATGGTGATAATCTCCTCGGATCGCACGATGCCCTCGCCGTTGCAGTCGCGGCACTTGTCTTTGATGATACGCCCTTCGCCACCGCAGTGGGGACACACGCTCTGGGTCTGCATCTGTCCCAGAATGGTGCGGCGCACCTCGGTGACCACACCGCTGCCATGGCAATGGGAGCAGGTTTCGTAACTATTGTTGCGTGCTCCTGTGCCGCCACAGGTCTTACAGGGGACATATTTCGCCACCTTGATTTTTTTGTCGCAGCCCTTCTCAATCTCTTCGAGGGTGAGTTTGACTTTGATGCGCAGGTTGCTGCCACGACGTGTGGCACGGCGTCCCTGCTGGCCGCCGCCGAAGCCACCGAAACGACTGCCTCCGAAATGACTGCCTCCGAAGAAGTCGCCAAATATATCACCAAACTGCGAGAAGATGTCGTTGATGTTCATGCCGCCTTCATATCCGCCGGCACCACCCTCAAAGGCTGCATGGCCAAACTGGTCGTAGCGGGCCTTCTTATCGGGGTTGCTCAACACATCGTATGCCTCGGCAGCCTCTTTGAACTTCTCCTCGGCTTCCTTGTCGCCCGGATTACGGTCGGGATGATATTGCAGTGCCAACTTACGATAAGCTTTCTTCAACTCTTCCGGCGTGGCATTCTTGCCCACACCCAATACTTCATAATAATCTCTCTTTGACATAAACTCGATACTCCTTCCTGTCTAAATAACAATTATTACACCGCCACCACAACCTTGGCGTAGCGCAGCACTTTGTCGTTGAGGTAGTAGCCCTTTTCGACCACATCTATCACCGTGCCCTTCTGCGATTCTTCGGAAGCGGGGAACTGGGTGACGGCCTCATGCAAATTTTCATCGAATTTGGCACCCTTGGCCTCGATAGGCTTCAGCCCTTTCTGCGAAAGGATGTTCATCAGCTTGTTGTATATCAGCTGGACACCCTCTTTGGCACCCTCCTCGTCGGCCATGGCCTGCAAGGCCCTCTCCATATCATCGACTATGGGCAGGATGGCCTTCACCACCTCCTTGCCGCCATTGAGTATGAGGTCGGCCTTCTCCATATTGGTACGTTTGCGGTAGTTTTCATACTCGGAATACATACGCACATACTTGTCGTTGGCCTCGACCAACTTCTGACCCAGCTCCTGCACCTTCTCAGCATTTTCAGCATCTTTGTCAGTGCGTCTTTTGTGGTTTCTTTTATGGTGTCCTTCGGTATGGGTTGTCTGTTCAGCAGCTGTCTCCTTGGCTTCAGAAACCTGGGACTCGGCTGCAGCCTGTTCTTTTTCAAATACTTTCTCTTCTTGGCTCATAATTATTTATTATTATAACATTGATTGATAAGAGGGAATCATGATGTGTGCCAAAGGGCAAGGACATGCCATTTTGTCACCATACGAAGACATCCAGCGGTTTTCGGGGACGGCGGTCCTCATACCAATGGAAGTTACCCAGTCGGCGTTTTTCTGTTTCCAACTTATCAAGGGGGTATGTATTCATATCGGGCTTGCCGTAGGTCACCACACGGTCGGGTGCACGGTCGAGGAAATAGACACGCATGTCGGAACCCACACCCACATTGACCCCAATGAGGCTTTTGCCTCCGTTGGGCTCGTCGTCGGTAATGTAGTAGACCATCTCGGCATTTCCCAGAATATCGGCATAATCGGGCTCCCCTTCTTTGAAGTAGACCACCATATTACGCCCTTTCACCTGGTTGAACTTCTCCGAATCCAACTGCTCAATGCTGAACGGGTTGCTGTTGAGGTACGCCAGCTTTGCGCCAGATGAGTCGTGGTAGACCAGTATCGTGTCGGCTGTGCATTGGTAGTGTTCATACCAGATGACGGGGCCGTTGAACATCTGCAGCAGGGAATCGGGTGCAAGATAGTAGGCCGAGTCGCACATTGCCTGGGCATCGGCACGGAATATCTTCACATGATGATGCGCTGTAAGGGACTGGAAATTCCGAGAGGAGTCGTTGGTTACCAAGATAGTGTCGGCATGAACATAGATAGTGTCGGGCACCGCCAAGGTATCATCTTCGGCGCGGTAGACGATGCGCACCAAGGCACTGTCGGTAACCAGAGAGGTGTGTTCCTCCTGACGGGTTTCGGCATAACGGCTGGTGCTGATAATCTCGTTGACCGTGTCAATAAGCACCACATGGCCCAAGGCCTTGCCAAACTCTCTCTCCTCGTAATAATGCAGGGTGTCGCAATAGAGGTGTTTCTCGCCGTTATGCACCTCGGACGACTTGACGGAATGGGCATAGCGGAGGTCGGTATTGTATGTGCCCCGCTCACTGTACATCGTGGTGGAATCGGTATAGACATGCGTGGGGCTCCAAAACTCGGCCAGATGGGTGTTGACATTATATGTCAGCGTGTCAGTCTCCAGCCGCATATTCGAATCGGTCAGCACGACGTCCTGATAGATGTCGAACACCTTGATGTCGGAGTTGTAGTAGCCTATTTTGCTCACCAGCCGCTTGTCCTGATTCACCGTGATACCCCAGGTGTCGTAGGCGGCCGTAGAGGAGAAACGGTCATAGGTGAGGTGGTCTGACTTGAGGATGGTCTTTCCATCGATGAGGCGGACGGTGTCGTCCCAGATGTCCAAGACCCGAACTTCGCCATCATAGAACAGCTGGTCACCAAAAATAGTCGTCGTGTCGCTGATTTCAATCTTTACATGGCCGAAGGCCGTAAGGTCGTTGCGCACCTGGTTGAGCAGTGCCGAGTCGGCATAAAGAACCATGCCGTCGTGCTCTGCACGCACGTGCTGATACAATATCCATGTATCTGGGTCATTCGGGTCGCGTGTACCCATGCCAGCCTCGTAGGTAATCAACTTCTGCGCCTGCACTGGCACGAAAGCCACCACCGCCAAAAGCCACAGCACACATTTTAAAACATTTATCCGCATCCTTGTGAACGTGATTAAAATGCAAAGATACGAAAATTATTCCATATATTCAGAAAGCAGATATGTTTCGTATCCACCAGCAAACATCATCAGCCGTTCTTCCGGCTGCGGTCGAAGTTTTCATCACTCCACCAGAAGCTTCCGTGTGGAGGAGCCTTGGGCTGTCACGAAAGTCACAAAATATGCCCCAGCAGCAAGGTCTCGAATGGAGAGTGTCAACGAGCCTCCCTCTGTCTGTAGACGGCGCAACTCCTTGCCCGACTCGTCGCGCAGCACCAGTTCGCCTTGCCCGAGCACACCCTCCGGCAGCTGTAGAGTCACCTGCCCCCGTGCCGGATTGGGCACTATCGTAAAGGCAACTCCCGCATTGTCGCACTCTTCTATCGATTGTCTTTGGTTGAAGAACGCCACAAACGTTACATCCTGCGTGGACACCAAGGTGCGCGGGTTCTCGCGGGTCGCATCGTTCCACCTGTAGAACACATACCCTTCGTTTGCAACGGCTTTCAGCACCGCCGTATCTCCTTCATAATATAATCCTGTCCCCTGAACTCGCCCTGCCCCTTGGGGTCTCACCACCGCATCAATACTATACTTGGCATACTCCTGAAAATAGGCCGTGAACACCGTGTCCTTAGTCACCAGCACCGTACGCGGATTGCTGGTGTCCCCGTCGTTCCAATGTGTAAACCGATGGTGATAGCTGGGGATGGCTCGGATTGTCATCAGCGACGAGTCGAGACACCAGCCGCTCCCCTCCACCTGACCCATCGTGCTGTCGCTCGTCTGCACCTCCAGCAGCACGCTGGTGTCTGGTGCAATGGCAAAAAAAGGTCCCCACAAGTCATTATTACCACCGTTAAACGTCCAAATATCCTTCCCACTTGTATTTAAGCCATACAGTATTTCTGAGTGATAACGAGGTCGTGGACTACATACAGACTGCATCCCTACATAGAAAGTGGGGAGATGCAGATAGGCATGATAATCAGGAATCAAATTGTTGAAGAACGAACCACCAATATAGAACACCGAGTCGACAGTGATAAAGGTGTCAAAATAGACCTTGTACAGGTAACAGTACTCAAAACCATAGGTGGCTGTGTCGTGGTTGCGTGGCAACTTCAGAATTTGTGGTGTCGCCGTGTCCCACTGCACCTCCGCCAGTTTTCTCAATGAGTCTCCCACTTTCTGATACAAATATAGATATTCGGGCAGACGGGATGTATCGTGACATAAGATACTTCGATTCCATAAACACATTTGGTAATCCCATGTATGCATTACCGCCAGACCCCTCACCTTCAACGGCCGCGAAACATAGTCCGGGACCACTAGAAAATTGTACAATTGGAATGTACTAGCTTCGGATTCCAATGTCCTTGTATAAAGGCAATATGCATTACGGCTCAGATTGTGGCAAGGCGGTTCAAAAAAATATGAGCACGTGTCATACCATTCTGAATAATACAGCTCGTTGGAACGGCAATTTACGGTGTCATACGTCTGAGCCCAAACCTGTTCAACCGTGATTGACAACACTAACAACAATAATAACTTCTTCATAATACAAACTAATTTGGTTGTTTCTGCTACTATAGGCTAATTTAGATGTTTCCAACAAACTCATCTTCCCTGCCATTGTTTTTCATCCACCAAGCAATCCGAATATGAGTTATAGACCTGTACTGGTATATTAAATATCTGGCCATTGACAGTGCCATCTTTCAATTTTACCCATCCACAATCCATAATAGTGGGTTGACTTACCGAAAACAGTTCAAAAAAATCAGCGTAAGTGTCGACACACAATGAATCGAAGTAAAGGTAAAGTCCTGGGTCATATATGGTCTGAAACATCGTATTGTTGGCATAGGTGCCACCAGCAACCACCTTCTGTCCCAAGATGCAGTCTATCGACCACAGCTGCTTCTCCTGCCAGTACATCGCGTACATGTCGTTCGCAGCCGTCCATTGGGGCAGCCGGACAATGCCACCGGGCCAATAATCATCCTCTAATATCAGTATTGCAACCACATCCAAGTCTTTCAGATAGGCCACATCCCTCACATGGCAGTGCCTATGGTATTCCATCCAAAGAGCCTTCTCCATCGTAAGGGAACTGTTCATCCGTAGGACTATCGGCCCTCCCATACCGTTATATACCTCTGACCCATACGTTACACAGAACCTGTCATCATACATCGTGCATAGGCTTATTGGCTCGTCCGCCTGATGCATCCCGATAAATCCTCCTGGCCCATGTACCGAATATTGGGCCACGCTGGCCGGGATGCCCGGATTGGCTGACATTGTATAAAAGCCGTCACGCTTGGTCTCGTGCAGACGAAAAATATAGTGGTTGGGGTCCTCTACACCTCCATAATACGGCAGCTTGGACACTACCTCCACATAGCCGTCCGTCAAAATAATGTCTGTAAAGTACTCCTCATCAGCACATGTCGGCTGAACTATACGTTTCGTCCATATATTTGGGCCGGCTGCAATTCCTGAATAAGGCTGCAACTCCACCACGCACGACGTGGGAGAATACATCGAACTCCTCCCTACCGCCATAATCAACGGCCCACTCGTCGGGTCGTCCCGATGAACCACCAGATGCGTCAGGCTGTCCACCTCCCCTACCCGCAGCAGCTGTAGTGCTACTGCGGACACATTCAAATCCCTGAGATCGAATAAACCCACCACCCCTTGGGAATACCAACCCGTATAAACAACATTCCCTTCGTTATCATAAAATGGCTCACATTCTTTGACCGATATGTACCCACAGAAATAGCACGTCTCCTTAAAGATATACATATCCTTGACAACGAAGGTGCTGGTGCTGTCGGTGAGAAGGGAGGATAGATTGCATGTGAAGCCGTTTGTACCCCCTGTCAGACTCCTGCACATAAATGTATGCGTTCCCGTCCATTGCAGAGTCCTGCTGCACATGACGACAGAATTGTTCGATGCCGTGCGCACTATCAGACTCCTGCCGGTGTGGCCGCCGCCGTAACGCTCCACCTGGCTTTCCCATGAGGACTGCGCCGACAGGGACGACATCAGAAACAGGACACTCGCCCACAAGGGGAGAAGCCTTTTAAAAACATCGTATCTCTCTGGACTACACACTCTAACTAGATTACTAAACACTGGTTTCATGGCTCGTATTTTTTTTGCAAATATACATTTTTTTTTTAAAACAACAAATATTTTTACAAAAGTCTTGCGATTTCCTGCACAAAAACGATGTCAGACTTCAGCCGCACCCGGCACTTTTCCTCACTCCACCAAAAGCTTCCGTGTGGAGGAGCCTTGGACTGTCACGAAAGTCACAAAATACGCTCCGGCAGCAAGGTCTCGAATGGAGAGTGTCAACGAGCCTGCCTCTGTCTGCAGACGGCTCAAGTCCTTGCCCGACTCGCAGCACAGCACCACTTCGCCTTGTCCGAGCACACCCTCCGGCAGCTGTAGAGTCACCTGCCCCTGCACAAGATTGGGCATTATCGTAACGGCAACTCCCGCATTGTCGCACTCTTTTATCGACTGGCTTTGATTGAAGAACACCTCATACGTCTCATCCTGTGTGGACACCAAGGTGCGCGGGTTCTGGCGGGTCGCGTCGTCCCACCTGTAGAACACATACCCTTCGTTCGCAACGGCAGTCAGCTTCACTGTGTCACCTTCATATATGCTGTATGGGGGCTGGAGAGACAGCCTTCTCAAGAGGGCACAGAGAGCCTCATCGCCCTCTTGATGCTGAATCCCGCAGCTGCGAGCAACACGTTGATGTTGTGCCGAAGACTCCGGCATAGAATTTGCGGCAGATACGGTGGCCTGCCTTGAGGTGCCCAATGACGGATTCAATTCCGGCTCGTTTGCAGAACAGCTTGTGTTTCTTCCGTCTCTTGTAGTAGAAGACATCCGCCTTTGGCACGCCCGGTATCGCTATCTCTGTAGTGTCCAACTGTTTCTGTCCCCCCCTACAGCCTTTGCCTCCGGCAAGCATTTTCGATTACGGACATGTTTCAGTATCAGCACCCCACCATATGCCGGATAGGCTTGTTCGGACGACCGTTATCGGCGTAGCAGTAGCCTTTGAAAGCTCCTTCAAAGACATCCCAGCCTATCTTATTGGCCAGTAGATATAGCTGGTGCTTTGGGCTCAGCTGTGGCTCAAAGCCGAAAAACAACGTCTACTGGTTGGTGCGCGGGGAATACTTTATTTTATTAACAATCAAATTATTGACACTTTTTTAAGGGTCGAATAAGTATAAATCAATATTTTATTCGTATCTTTGCACCCGCTTACGAGAGTGAAGTAAGCACTTTGCAAGAAAAGCATGGCAAGATTGTCCTTTTTGCTGAATTTCGCCAAAAACAAAGAAGGAGGACGAGGCATTTATGCTTTCGCTTGTTGTGTATGCTATAGGCTTTCATGCCGAGGCATATCATCAGGCGTGAGATTAGTTCCTTCAACCGTTCCTTCAAGGTGTTTGGCGATACCTAGCAAAAAACGGACATGAGCACATAAGTCTCATGCCTTTTTTATTTGCTGCCTGTTGGGGACTTGGGGCAGTGTTTTTTAAACTTCAGGTATTGCCTATGGACAAAAAAAACAAACTCAGTTATGAGCCGCCCAAGGTGGTGGCTGTCACCTTCAAGGTAGAGGTGGGGCAGGCCGCGTCGCAAACGCTTGCCGTGCCACCGCTCAGCACCTTTGGCAGCGGCTCTTGGGACGACCCCTCGTCGTCCTCTTCCACCAATGTTTTCGGCAATCGGGACTGGTCGGACGGCTCCTCGTCCTCGTCCAATTCTACTTTCGGCTCCCGCAGTTGGGACGATTGAAATAAGAGGTAAGAATTAAGAACCACACAGTGAAAATTACACAATTATGAAGAAACAACATTTTATCCTATCCTTTGTCATGGCGGCAATGGCCATGCTGGCGGTCGGCTGCCAGAAAGAAGAGCCGGCGACGGTTACGCTGGGTGCGCAGATTGAGGAGACTATTGGTGGCGCGAAGGCCTACATCGACGGCTACACTCCCTGTTGGCACAACGGCGACATGGTCTATATCAACGATGCGGCCTATCCCATCGTGGCGGCTTCGGGTTCCTCTGCGCGTATCGAGGGCGTGACGACAAGCAGCAACTACCGCGCCATATTCCCCGCCAGCATCGTGACACCGAACACCGACATCAGCAACAACAGCAGCTTTCCTATCACCCTGCCGTCGGTGCAGCGTTACGAGTTGGTGGGCAACCACCAGCAGGTGGACGTGCCGATGGGGGCCTACCTCACCAATGGCAGCACGCTGAGGTTCTACAACCTCTGCTCTATCGTGCGCGTGACGGTGAGCAACGCGCTGAACCAGCCACTGTCACTAAGGCACCTTGTGCTGGAGGCTGAAAACGCCCGGCTCAGCGGCGAGGGCACCGCCACGGTCAGCGGCGACTCGACCAACCACATCACCATGTCAGGCACGGCGCGCCATGCCGCCTGCCTGAGCTTCACGACCGACTGCCCCGTGACGGTGCCGGCACGCGGCTCGAAGACGTTCGACATCGTGGTGCCTGCCTTCGCGCGTGACAATGTGACCTTCACCGTCTACACGACGGACGACCATTATTTCGAGACGACCAAGCATAACGTCTCCCTCTGGCGCAACTGCATCACCACCGTCACGCTGAACGTCAACCAACTGACCCAAATCACCGCCGCCGAGTTGGTGAGCGGACTCGACTTTAGGGATGCTATTCCCAACAACGCCACGGCGATAGTGTTTGAGTACAACAACCCGTCTGTCACTTCTGGCACACTGCTTTCCACCACGAATTCTCCCGTACCCATCTATGGCAATTTGGATTCGGACGGCACAACGTGGCGTATTTCCACCGCTGCAAGGATGATGAATGCGAATCCATATTGCGGTTGGATGTTTTCCCCGCATTGGAACGATGGTAATCTTCCTCGTCTAGAGACAATAGATTTTGGTGAGGGTTTCAATACTTCAAATGCGACGGATATGTCTTATATGTTTCGAGATCGCCACTATTTGACAAGCCTTGATGTATCCCATTTCGTCACTTCGAATGTGACAAATATGTGTGAAATGTTTGCAGGATGCTGCAGTTTGAGAAGCCTTGATGTATCCAATTTTAACACATCAAGTGTGACAAATATGTATAGGATGTTTTGGGAATGCAGCGAGTTGGCAAGTCTTGATGTATCACATTTCAACACCTCGAATGTAACAAATATGAACAGCATGTTTGCGGCATGCAGAGGATTGAAAAATCTAGATGTCTCCTACTTTAATACCTCTAGTGTGACGGATATGGGAGAAATGTTTTTTGATTGCGGAGAGTTGACGTGTCTTGATGTCTCCAATTTCAATACGGAAAATGTTACATGTATGCGATGGATGTTTTATAGGTGTAGTGGCCTGACAAGCCTTGATGTCTCTCATTTTAATACGGAGAATGTGACGACAATGGAAACTATGTTTGGAGATTGTAGCGGATTGACAAGTCTTAACATCTCTAACTTCAACACTGCGAGGGTAAAAAATATGGATCATTTATTTAGTTCGTGTAGTGGCTTGACAAGCCTTGATGTCACTCATTTTAATACCGATAGTGTAATAGTGATGAATGGTATGTTTGCTTGGTGTAGTGGATTGCAAGCCCTTGATGTTACCAACTTTAACACCTCGAATGTGATGAATATGGGGAGTATGTTTCTTGGATGTAGCGGATTGCATACCCTAAACCTTACCAATTTCAACACCTCGAATGTGACGAATATGGCGGGCGTGTTTGAGGGGTGCTACAACTTGACAAACCTTGACTTGTCGAACTTCGATATGAGCGATATATCATCCAAAGAGCACATGTGTGCAGACATTTCTGTTTATTCAGGATACTGTACTATTACATGCCCGTCGTCTGTAGAAACAGCCATCAAAGAAGTGGATCCCGAATATGACCCATCAAATGTGCATGAGCATTTTTATTATTATATTACAGGCCTGCCCACTAGTGGGGTGACATTCACATGGGCTAGACCCACTTCGTCGAAATAGGCACATTGTTGTCTTAAAGGAAAGGACGCTGCGAGGGTCGTTTGCAGCGTCCTTTTATTTATGGATAATCCATAGGGACTAAAGGTTAAGGCTGCTCTCGTCAAGGAGGAACTGGCGGAGGCCGAGGGTGTTGATGCCACGGTCGGTGCGGCGAAGGAGGACGACATCCTTGACTATGACAATCTTTTTAAACGAGCCGTTCACAGCCTCCAATGGTCGAGTTTTCCTGTTGCCACTTCTCGTCTGAGGACATGGCTATTCTTATAGGAGATGAGTTTATTGAGACAACACTATCGTGAGAAATACATGATGATAACCTATTTTACTTTTTTTGATAGTCGACTAATTAGAGGTTGGGGATGTGGGAAATAGTGGGGGAAGAAAGAGTCAAGGCGTTGATTGCATGAGCGGTATTGGTCAGAGATAAAAAAGGGATGTGGCCTATTCCAGACCACATCCCTTTTATGAGTTTATTTGTTTGCTTACATGGTACGGGAACCCATGCGGTCCATAGCGCAACGGAAGCCAATCCAGGAGGTGCTGCGGTCTTGGTCGTAGTAACGGCGTGTGCCGCACTGCATCCAGTAGGCGCGGTCTCTCCAGGAGCCGCCCTTGACGACACGGACGCGGTTGTTGATCATCGAAGTGATGTTGGCCTTGTCGGTGCTGTCGGAGCGGTGGTACATCTGGTTGGTCTGCTCGTCATGAGAACGAACCACACCACCCTCTTCGGCGTAATCCTCGTCTTCGTCGGTCTCTCTCAGCCAGCCAGAGGCAGAGGTAGCCTCTTTGCTCTCGAAGTCATAGATGCTGGAATTCCAGTCACCATCAAGATAGTTGATGTTGTCGGCCTGACGGTAGTTGCGGCGGTTCATGTCATCGGGGACATTCTGATAGATGAGGTTGCCAGTAGCCTCGTCGATGGCTGCTTCTTCGCCGTCCTCGCTCATTGCCACATACTGATAGACGTTACCACGGAAGGGGTTCTGGTCGTCGGCACCGACGGGGTTGGCGTCTTTACGATAGACGTCACCACACCATTCGGCTACGTTGCCGGCCATGTGATAGAGACCGTAGTCGTTGGGGAA
>JAFRXG010000097.1:0-28546 GCA_017441565.1 Bacteroidales bacterium
GAGCTGGAGCACCCGCCTCAACGTGTGGGCGAAACTGTGGGGCTGGCTCGAGGTGTTTGCCAACGCACACTATAGTTCACCCCGCCTAGGTCTCTACAGCATGAGCGTCGCCAACAAGGGTGTGGACTTCGGTGTGAGCAGCGACTTCTTCAACCGCAAGCTGAGTGTGAACCTTAATGTCCGCGACATCTTCGGCATGGCTGAATGGGGCAACAATACCACAGCTCCCAGCTATCAGACCACCGGCAGCCAGCGTTACGACTCGCGCTTTGTCAGCCTCGGCCTCACCTGGCGTATGGGCAAGATGGAGTTGGAGAGCAAAGCTCGTCAGGGTGCCACCGAGAGCATGGGAACCCCGCAATTGAACTAAGAACTAAGAGCTAAGAAATAATGAAAACACATATTCTGCTAATCTCATTGCTACTATTTTCCTCCCTTACTTCTGTTTCGGCTCAGGAGAACTATCTGACCCTTCGCGGACGTATCACCGACCGTGACACCCGCGAGGGGTTGCCTGCCGTGACCGTTTATGTGGCAGGGCAAGCCATCTACACCCAGACAAACAACGACGGCGAGTACGTGCTGAAAGTACCTGCCGAACACCGTGACGGCAGCGTGGTATATGCCCTGATGGGCTATCTGCGCGACACAGTCAGTATCGCCAAGGCACAGCGCAAGAGCGACATAGCCCTCACTTCTGACGGCGGACGCTGGCTGAAGGAGGTTACGGTGAGGGAATATTCGCCCAAGGCGGCAGTGCAGTTGTTGATAGATGCGGTGAACCGCATACCGCAGAACTACCAAACCGACAGCGTGGTGGGCACATGGTTCTACCGCGATGTAAGGATGCTGAACGACGAGCTGTTCTTGTTTGACGAGATGGTGTTTGATGCCCTGCGCGTGGGGTACGACAAACACCATGCGCTGAGGAAGCTTTACAACAGGACAGGACCTTACGGCTCAGTGAAATTGGACTACAAGCGTCCTATCGAGAGCAACTACACCGCCATCCGTCACGACCGTCTGCTGCTCTGCGACACAGCATATGTCAACCGAGTGACCAACGGAATAGCAGGCGACAAGATAAACTATGATGAGAGCGAGGTACTGTACGACCCTGTGGAGGTGCCTAACACTGTTCCCCGTCTTACCGTCAGCAAATTGAAGAAAGCTAAGAATCTCCGCATGTACGAGACCACCGATGCCGACGGGAAGGAATACTATGTGATTACGACAGGCTATGACGTGGCAGCGAAAAAGATGATGAAAATGCGCGACACGGTGCGCATCACCATTGCCAAGGGCAGCCTAACCATCACCCGCTACGAGGAATGGCACTACTTTATGATGTATCCTTACTTTCCATTAAAAAAAGTCTTTAAGGATGCTGGAGTGGATTCTATTGCAAACCGCTCTCATGTGGTATACAACTACGGAATGGTGGAGGGCAAATACACCCTTACCTCTTATATTCGCCATGAAGGCTCTGACCTCTATTGTGCAAAAAACAGCCCGTTAGGTGAGAGAATACAACATTTGGACAAACAGTGCCAATGTGTGCTTACCAACGAACACAGGGAGGGTGCATCGTTCTTGAAGAATAACACCATCCAAGGCCCAGGCAGCGTGCTGGTGATGAATCGCCGTGCCGACAACAAGAGCTACGACGAGGCCTTCTGGCAGCAGTACAACTTCATCCCCCTCGAAGCCTCAATACGTCAAAAGCTGGAGAAAAAGCTTAAAAAGTACTAAAAAGCGATTGCCCGCTGTAAGATTTTGTCCAGTTATGCGTTTATTATATAAACCGTCTTAACTTTACCCATTTCAATAAATAGTAGAACAAACAACAAAAACACACAATAATGAATTCATCACTGAGAACCCTCGCCACCTTCGTCGTGGCTGCAACCCTTGCCTTTGCCGGTTGCGAGAAAGAAGACAACATCACCCCCAACATCCCCGACACTCCTGAGGAGGAAACACCCGAAAACATCTATGTCGGCACCTCCTGGTCGGCACATCTGGAAAACAACTACACCTTGCAGGAGCAAGGCTATAATATCGAGATGGAACTCACATACGACATCTATCTCGACTTCCTCGACTCCACCCATGCCGAGTTGTTCCACGACCTCTATGTCTACGTCCCCGCCTTCCCCTCCGCCTCTCAGAGCGACAATATGACCGAGGAACTTACTTACTCTTTCAGCCACGACAGCGTGTTCTTTAACGCCACTTACGTTGACGAAGAGTCGGGCGAAACATTGGAGTACGGCTATGTGGCAATCTACGACTCGGTGGCCAAGACGCTGACTATGGATTATGACGACCCTGACATGGAAGAGATGATGGGCACCTCCATAATCGTGTTCAACCTTGTGGAAGACTCCTCCAAGACCATCGTTCCCCGTCCTCAAGCAAACACGGGGAAGAACGGCTGGCAGAAGGTTGTCAACAAAATAGCACAGGCCATCGGATTTTAATGGACTGGACGACCATGAAAAACATAAAATCAGCCCTCGCTTTGGCAGCTGCGGTACTAGCCCTGTATACCGCAACCGCCAGCCCTGTCACCCCCAAGCGGGCGACCACTGTGGCGCAAAATTTCTTCAACTCGCTGTCTACCACCAAGGGCCACGCTCAATTGGAACTCAGCACCAGTCCGTGGCAGTTCGACGGCATTTACCTCTTCACCTCTGACGAGGGCGGCTTTGTGCTGGTGGCCGCCGACGATGCGGTGCGCCCCATCCTCGGCTATTCGGCCACCGGCACCCTCAACCCCGCCAACATGCCCCCCGCCCTACAGCAGTGGCTGCAAGCCTACCAACAAGAAATTGAGGCAATCCAGAATCCAGAATTCCCAATTCTCAATTCTCAATTCCCCGAGTGGTACGCCTTGGAGAACAACCTGATGCCCAAAGATGGCGATTCGGCCATAGTAGAGCCCCTGATTACCACCTACTGGGATCAGACCTACCCCTACAACGGCTACTGCCCCGGCGGTTCGGCCGTGGGCTGTGCCGCCACAGCACAGGCCCAGGTGATGAACTTCTGGAAGTTCCCCGCCTTCGGCATGGGTAGCCACAGCTACACCCATGCACGTTATGGCGAACAGTCCGCCGACTTTGCCCACACTCTCTACGACTGGGACCACATGCCCGTCATGGCCACATACTCTAGCCCCATGGTGATGAAAGAAGCCGTGGCGACACTGATGTACCACTGTGGCGTGAGTCTTGATATGAACTACGACCCCAACGGCAGCGCAGCGGCAGGACTGGCCGGCATGGAAGGCATCCCCAGCATCGACAATTCGCTGAAAGACTATTTCGGCTATAGCCCCAACATGCGTGTCGTATTCAGAGGGTATTACTCCAAGGACCAATGGCGACAACTCCTCATGGCCGAGCTGAACCTTGGGCACCCCATTGTCTATGTTGGTTCGGGTGATGCTGGTGGTCACGGCTTTGTCTGCGACGGATATGACAGCCGCGGCTACCTGCACTTCAACTTCGGTTGGAGCCGCCAAGGCGACGGCTTTTTCCCTGTCGACTCCATCAGCCCTGGCGTAGGCGGTGTGGGCGGCAACGGCACCTACACCTTCAACCAGGACAACGCAGCCCTCCTCGGCCTAGTGCCAGACTATCGTATGCGTGTGAGCGACACCCTCTTCTCCATGAACCGCCCCAGCGGTGAGGACTCCTTGCTCTTCTGCATCAACGACACGTCAACAGCCCCTTGGAATATGTCATACGATGCCGATTGGATTTCTTTTTCCGAAAACCATATCACCCGTGCCGGCTGGCTGCATTTCCAAGTTCAGGAAAACACTAGCGGGCAGGAACGCTCCGCCACCATCACCTTCACACAAGGAAACGAACATCTTGCCGTTCGCGTTGTGCAGAGCTGCTTCGACCGAGAGGAACTCTGCCCGCTGACCGTAGTGATGGAAGCCACCCACGGCGACGGCTGGCAGGGCGGAGCCCACCTGACGTTCGAGTCGGCCATCGGCTATGTGTATGCCACTGCCCAGCTGGCCTCAGGTGTGAAGGATTCGGTAGTCGTCTATGTGTCACCCGACGCTATCAACACCGTCTGGAATTCGGGCGGCGGCGCCGACCGTTATGCCAACTATACCGTCAAGAACCAGCAGGGCAAAACCCTTGTGTCGGTGCGTAACGCCTACCGCAACGGCGGCACCCACAGCATCACCCGTCCATGCGAATCTGGCAGCACGGTAGGCATTAGTGAAGCATCCTCAAGCAATGCCGCCACCGTCTACCCCAACCCCGCATCCGACGTGCTCCACATACAGGCCGCCCGCCTGCTCAAAGCAGAACTGATGGACATGAGCGGCCGCCTTATCACCAGCACCGACCAACACCAGCTCGACATCAGCCACCTCCCCGCCGGTGCCTACTTCATCCGTATTACCACATCTAACGATTCCACCGTCAAACGTTTTATAAAGAAATAAACCCATGAAAAAGATAATCTGCCTCATTGTTCTTAGTGCCTACCTCCTTCTTCTTACCTCAGCAAAGGCAGAGGGACCCCTGAAGGTCGAAACCTTCCGCCTCGACAACGGCCTCAAAGTCATCCTCTGCGAAGAACACTCGCAACCCAAGGTCTACGGCTGTGTGGTAGTCCACGCAGGCAGCAAGAACGAGAAACCCACCGCCACGGGCGTGGCCCACTACTTTGAGCACATCATGTTCAAGGGTACCGACCGCATCGGCACTACCGACTGGGCAAAAGAAAGCCTCTATCTCGACAGCATCAGCCAGGCCTACGACCGCCTGCACGCCACCACCGATGCCAAGAAGCGGCACGATATACAGCTGGAAATTAACCGTCTGAACATTGCCGCCTCCAAGTATGCCATCCCCAACGAGGTAGACGCCATCTTGCAAAAAATGGGTTGCACTGGCCTCAACGCTGGCACCAGCTACGACTACACCGTTTACTACAACACCCTCCCCTCCAACCAGCTCGCCAACTGGATGGACGTATACGTCGAGCGTTTCCGCAACCCCGTCTTCCGCCTCTTCCAGTCCGAGCTTGAGGCCGTCTACGAGGAGAAGAACATGTACGACAACCAGATGGCCCACGACTTCGCACGCAACATCTTCACCGAAGCATTTGGCAACCACCCCTACAGCCGCGAGGTCATCGGCCTCGCCGAACACCTCAAAAACCCGCAGCCCAGCGAGATGCAGGAATTCTTCAACACCTACTATGTTGCCAACAACATGACCCTCCTGCTAGTAGGCGACTTTAAGACCGCCGAAGCCAAACGCCTCATCCGCGACAAGTTCTCCGTCTGGCGCAGCGGCGAACTGCCCCAGCAGCCCTCCTACAACCTTCCCAAGTTCGAGAAACAGAAAGTGCTGGACGTCCGTCAGACACCCATCAAGATGGGCATCATGGTCTTCCCTGGCGTTAACGAGAAGCACCCCGACCACATGCCCCTCGAAATGTTGGGCAGCATATTGGGTGGCGGCAGCGGCCTGCTTGACAAGGCGGCCAGCGATAACCGCATTATGATGGCACAACTCATGCCCCTCTCGCTCGAAGATGCCGGCTCCAACGTGATTCTTTATGTCCCCAACATCATAGGGCAAAAGCATGTGGCCGCAGAACAGGTCATCTGGGACTGTATCGACAGCATCAAGCAGGGCAACTTCAGCGACGAGCTGTTGGAGAGCATCAAGACCTCCAGCATCGTCTCGCAGCAGAAACAAGTCGAAGACCTTAAAAGCATCTCCAACCTGCTCCTCAGTCTCGAGCTAAAAGGCTCTGACTATCAGGAATGGCTCCGCGACAACAAACGATGGATGTACCTCACCCGCGACGAGGTGATAGAGGTCGCCAACAAGTATTTCGACCGCGACCACTGCACACTTGTCCGCAGCAAGATGGGATTCCCAAAACATGATGCTGCGGTAAAACCCGACTGGGAACACCTTGAAGCCCAAAACAAGGATGCCCACTCACCCTTCGCCCGCATGATTGAGTCGAATGTGCCCGACCCTATCAAACCTCAAGTGGTCGACTTCAATAAGGATGTCGCCATCACCGACGTGACACCCAATTGTCGGCTCTTCAGTACCCCCAACCCCAAGAACGATGTGTTCAACCTGCGCGTTTACTTCAACTATGGCTACCTGGACGACTATAACCTCGATCGTGCCCTTGGCTATATGGAGTTGCTTGGTGCCGATGGCATGAACCCACAGCAGTATAACATGGAGCTGGACAAGCTGGGTGGCAGTGCCTCCTTATATCTCTCAGGCAATGACCGATCCTGCCTCTCCATCAGCGGCTTGGAGCAAAACATGGACAGCATCCTCAGCCTCGTGTCGCGTTGGCTCTTCAACCCCACTCACGACCAGAACCAAATCGACAAGCTGGTCGACGCACTCCGATCGAGCAAAAGGACAGCCAAGAACGATGCCGACACCTGGAAAGAAGCTCTCGACGAATATATCGACTATGGCGAACGCTCCTCCTACCTCCGCCAAATGCCCTACCAGGAATGGGCTAAACTTACCGGCGAGCAGCTGCACGACGAGGTGTTGAAAATCCTCACCCGCAACGGCTATGCCACCTTCACCGGCCACACCGACCCCTACGACGTCTGCGCCAAACTGCGCCAATACGGGCTGGTGCGCCCCGACGTAGAGGTGGTCTCTAACCGTACCTTCAAACGCAACCTCCCGCAGCACTCCCAGCTCTACTATGCCCACAACAAGAAGTTCCTGCAGTCCAACATCCAGTTTATGATCAACAGCACCAACTTCGACACCGCCGACCAAGCCGCCTGCGCCCTCTTCAACGAATACCTGGGAGGTGGCATGAACGGCATCATCTTCCAGGAAATACGTGAGTTCCGCTCACTGGGCTACAGCACACGCGGACGTTTCAACTACAACGCCTTCAACCTCAACCCAGCCTACCTCTATGCCTACCTTGGCACCCAGTGTGACAAGACCTACGACGGCATCGAGGCTATGCGCGACCTTCTGGTCAGCTTCCCCGAGCGTCCCGATAAGGTGGCCCCTGCCATCGAGCAGCTAGTGGCCTCGCGCAACAGCAACCACTACACCTTCCGCGACCTCCCCGACTTTGTGCACGACAACATGGAGCGTGGCTGGGACCGCGACCGCCGCGTCGACATCACCAACCAAATCAGCCGCCTCACCATGGACGACCTCCGTGCCTTCCACGACAAATACGTCAAAGGCCGGCCCCTCGTGGTGGAAATCACTGGCAACGCCAAGAAGTTCGACCCCAAAGCCGTTGTCAAACTCCTCGGCTCCGATGCCAAACTCACCGAAGTGAAATTCGACCAGTTATTCAAATTCTGACCCACCTCAAACACGGCACAGGGTGAGAGCCCGAGAATTCATTCTCAAAACCGAACCAAAGCCGTGTCTGCCTCAGTAAGTGCGGGCGGCATTTGCCGCCCGCATATAAGGAGAGAGAGTGTTCCTAGCGTCTAGGAACGCCTCCTCCCTCTATGACGCCACCTGCCGCGGCCGCCGTCTGCCCACCCTGTTACAACTATGATGTTCAATTCTTGATGACAAATGTTTGTTGCTGGCCGTCGATGTTGAACTGTAGGGTGGCACCGTCGGGGCGGACGTCGATGGTGACAGGGGCTCCCAGCACCAAGGGGAGGTTCACCTTGCCATGACCGCCGGGGAAGCCGCAGAGCAGCGGTATCTTATACTTCTCAATATAAGGACGGAGCATCTCTTCGACACTCTCGTAGGTGAACTCTCGCTCGCAGTCGGTGAAAGTGCCCAGCACCACGCCTTTACAGCGGTCGAGCACCCCGTTCATCATGAGGATGTTGAACTGTCGGTCGATATTGTGCATCCCTTCCTCCACCTCCTCGATGAAGAGGATGAGGTCGCGCCCCTGGGTGGCGTCGGCGTGGGTGCCTAGGTTGGGTGCGAAGGTGCAGATGTTGCCGCCTACGAGGATGCCGCTGGCACGGCCTTCGATGTTCTGCGGATGTGGCGGCACTTCGTAGCACGGCACATAGCCAAAAAGCAGGTCTCGAAGCAGGGTGCTCGTCTCGTCGGTGCCGCCAGCTGCCAAGAACATGCTCATGGTGCCATGGATGCTCATCACCCCGGCACGAGCCAAGAGGCCATGCAGGGTGCTGATGTCGCTGAAACCCACCAGCCATTTGGGGTGCTCCCGCCATAGGGCAAGGGGTATCTGGTCGATGTAATGGATGGTGCCGTAGCCGCCACGGTTGCATATGATGGCCTTGATGGAGGTGTCGGCCAACGCCCAGCGGAGGTCGTCGGCACGTTCCTCCGGGGTGCCGGCATATTTGCCCGCATACACCTTGCCCACGTTGGGGCCAACGACAGGCACCAGACCCCACCCGCGCAGCACCTCGGCCGTCTTCTCCACCTCCTCCATCGTCTTAAAATAGGAGGGGGAGAGGAGAGCAACGCGGTCGCCCACCTTCAAATAGGGAGGCTTCACACAGCGGAGAGTCAGCGTTTTTTTGTCGGAGCGATAGGGCCCTTGCGCGACGACTGACGTCACATGGAGGACAGCCGCAATCATCAGGAGTGCAAAAATATGCCGTTTCATAAGGTGTAATTTTTCGATTATTCGCGCTGCAAATTTACACATTTTTTTTGAATCAGACACTATGTGGAATGCTTAAAGTGGGTTCTATTTATTTGTTTTCGTGTCGCGTCCCTTCGGGACGCAGGCATCTTATTACTGATAATCACCGCACTGCGCCTTACGGCTTGTACGGTGTTACTCATATCTCACCCCTCAGGGGTGATTAATAGAGGTCCCCTTAATATAGTTTTCACCCCTTATAAGCACCAGCTTTGAATGATTGAATGTGTGAGCCGAAGGCCGCGAACACCGCTTAAAGAAGTTAAGGTGGGTTCTATTAATTCGTTTTTGAGAGCGCGTGCCTTCTGCACGCTGTGATGTATTTGCTTGATATACCCCACACTATTAGTGCGGGGATATTGAAAGTTTGCCCCTCTGGGGCAATTTATAGAAGTTCCCTTAATAAAGTGAGCAATGTGTGAATCGCTGACGCTTTTGAATGGAGCATGGAGAATTAGCCGCCGCACCCGGATAATTCTCAATTCTCAAATCTCAATTCCCTAGCCATTCCAAGTTTTTTTTTCGTATGTAGAAGTTTTTTCGTATCTTTGCTTGTTTGTAATGTGTGCTAGAGGAACACCAATTGGTTTAATGACAGAAAAATATAAAATATATAATAAGTAAAAACACTAATGAAAATGAAGAAGTTCATTACCCTGTTTGCCATTTTGGCCCTGTTGTCGCCATTTGCGGGCGGGCCGGAGGCCAATGCCCAATCGAAGAAGAAAGACAAGACCGAGACCCAAGGGAAAGCCAAGTCGAAGAAAGAGGCTGCCGCACAGGCTGAGGCCGCCAGAGCCGAGGCCGAGGCTGCCGCACAGGCGGCCCTCGAAGCCCGCAAGGAACTGCTGGCATCAATGGACACCCTGCTGCGCGCCAACACGGACACGCTGATGAAGCATATCCGCATCCTCTCCTCATCGCAGTATGAGGGCCGTATGGCGGGTTCTAAGGCTTATCTGGAGGCTGCCGAATACTGTGCCGACGTGCTCGCGTCATACGGCGTGAAGCCCTTCCAAGGCGAATGGGGGCAGTATTTCCAAGTGGAATACAACGAGATAGAAAACTGCAATTTCTACACCTACGTGGGCGACAACGACACGCGTACTCGCTATGTGCTGGGGCGCGACTATGTCTGCTCCAGCATGACCGGCCGCGGCTACACCAACGCGCCAGTGGTGTTCTGCGGATGGGGCATTGACAACAACGCCTTCAACGAATATGCCAAGGTGGATGTGCAGGGTAAGGTGGTGCTGTGCCTCTCAGGAGTGCCTGAATTCCTGCCCGGCAATGTGGCGGGACGCTACACCACCCTGCGCCAGAAGGCCGAGGTGGCCATAAAGCATGGGGCCGTGGGCCTTGTGTGCATCAACATGTCGGAGAGCTGCCGTCCCTACGAGGTGCAACACCATGCCTATTGCGGCGAAGGAGCCCACCAGGCCACCTTCCCCGTGGTGCAGCCCACCCGCGAGATGGGCGAGGCATTGCTGGCTGGCGAGCAGATGACGCTCGACTCGGTGTACGACGCTCTGCAGGAATCGATGGTGCCGCAGTCGTTCCATCTGCGTAAGAAGTTCGAGATAAACATCAATGCCAAGTATCACCCCAAGGCCACCACGGCCAACGTCATCGGCATGCTGCCCGGAAAAGATGGGAAACTGAAACACGAGTATATCGTAGTGGGCGCCCATCTGGACCATGTGGGACTGCAAGGCAGCACCTGCCTCTTCCCCGGAGCCGACCACAACGCCAGCGGCGTGGCCGCGGTGCTTGAGACCGCACGCCTGCTCTCAACCTATGCACCTGCCGAAATCGAGTATAACAAACGCTCCATCATCTTCGTGCTCTTCTCCGGCGGCGAGCTGGAACACCTGGGGTCTAGCATCTTTGTCTCCAACTTCCCCAACCTGCGCAACATAGAGTG
Organism: Bacteroidales bacterium; assembly: GCA_017441565.1. GTDB lineage: Bacteria > Bacteroidota > Bacteroidia > Bacteroidales > P3 > Colimorpha. Next base: position 10,583 of record JAFRXG010000097.1, read on the forward strand.
TTTTGTGAACGCCGACTGCATCGGGTCGGGCGACAGCATCAACATACTGGGCAACAAACGGTTCCCCCAGCTGTGGAACATTGCCTCGCACAACGACTCCATCTCCACCAAGTCGCTGCTGCGCGGCTACCGCACCATGCCCCGTGGCGACGCGGCCCCCTTTGCACAGATTGGCATCCCCTCCATCGTGTTCACCAACCACATGGGCGGGAACTACGACCATGTGCCGAGCGATATATCGGAGAACATCGACCGCGACATCCTGACCAAGAGTGCCAGCCTCATGGCGGAGGTGGTCTACGAGCTGTCGCTAGGCGATTACCAGGGCCGCTCATTCAGGTCAAAACGTTTCAAATTCGAATGAACATGATTGTTTGAATGTTTAAAAATAAGTCAAATAGGGAGTTAAATGAATACTGGAAAGGATTGCTTGATTGTTTGATTGCTTGATTGTCTGAGTAATTTGACTGCGTCAGCACTCAAGCATTTACACATTCAAGCACTCAAGCAATAATTCAAGCATTTACACATTGACTCACTTTATTAACTTTTTTCAGCGGTGTTCGCGGCCTTCGGCTCAAGCACTCAAGCAATAATTCAAGCATTAACACATTAACACATTCCTAATGTTCACACTCTTCAAGAAAGAACTTGCCAGTTTCTTCACATCACTCATCGGATACCTCACCATCATCGTATTCCTGGTGCTCACAGGGCTGATGTTGTGGGTGTTCAAATCCGACTTCAACATCCTCGACTATGGCTTTGCCTCGATGGAGGGGCTGTTTGTCATAGGCCCGTTCCTCTACCTCTTTCTTATCCCCGCCATCACGATGCGCATGTTCGCCGAAGAGAAGAAGAACGGCACCATGGAGCTGCTGCTCACCAAGCCTTTGAGCGAGATGAAGCTCATCTGGGCCAAATTCCTCGCCGGGGTGGTGCTGGTGCTCATCTCGCTGCTGCCGACGGTGGTGTGCTATTTCAGCGTCTTTGCCTTGGGCGACCCAGTGGGCAACATAGACACGGGCAGCGTGGTGGGCTCGTACATAGGGCTGCTGTTGCTGGGCGCAGCCTTCGTGGCAATAGGACTGTTTGCCAGCTCCATCACCAACAACCAGATTGTGGCCTTCATCCTGGCCGCCCTGATGAGCGCATTCATGCATCTGGGCTTTGAGGCCATCTACCGCATGGGATTCCTCGGCAATGCCGACCTGCTGGTACGCTCGCTGGGCATGAGCTATCACTACGACTCTATAAGCCGTGGGGTGGTGGACAGCCGCGACGTCGTCTATTTTGCCAGCGTCATAGCCGTCTTTATGATGGCCACCCGCATCGTGCTTCAAAGCCGCAAATGGCATGGCTGGCGCAACAAGAAGGACCTGCGCCGCAGCCATTGGATAGAGCTGGGGGCAGGTGTGCTGATTGTCGTCTTCGTCAACGTCATAGGCTATTACCTCTTCGTCCGCCTGGACCTCACCTCGGAGAAACGCTATACCCTCTCCAAGTCTACCAAGACGCTGCTGAAGAAGGTGGACGAGCCGGTGCTTTTCCGTGTGTACCTGGAAGGCGAGTTCCCGGCCGACTTCAAGCGGCTGCAGAACGAGACCAAGGAGATGCTCAACCAGTTCCGCGCCTACAACAAGAACATCCAATACGAGTTTGTGAACCCCAACAACTTCGACGACCCGCAGGAACGCCAGGTGTTCTATCAGAAGCTGGCACAGAAGGGCATCCAGCCTACGCAGATACAGGTGAGCACCACGGGCGGGGTCACCACCCAGGTGCTTATCCCCGCCGCCGACGTGATGTACAAAGGGAGCGAGACTTCCATCCAGCTGCTGCAAAGTCAGAAATATGTCGACCAGTCGCAGCTGCTGAACAACTCGATACAGAGCCTTGAGTATGTCCTTTCCAACGCCATCCGCGCCCTCTCGCGCAGCATGAGGCCCACCGTGGCCTTCATGCGGGGGCATGGCGAGCTGCCGCTGCCCAACCTCTCGGACATCATAGGCTCGCTATATGAGTATTACACCCTCGACACCGTGCGTATGGACGAGAACATCAACTCTCTCACCACCCGCACCCTCAACCCCAAGGACTCCACCTACCTGTTCCACAACAAGTACGACCTCATCATCATAGCCAAACCCACCCGCCCCTTCAGCGACCGTGACCTCTACATACTGGACCAATACGTGATGTACGGAGGCAAACTGCTGTGGCTGGTGGACCCGCTAGATGCCGACCTCGACAGCCTCGCCCATGCGGGACAGGCCGTGGCCACACGCTATCCGCTGAACATCGAAGAGATGCTCTTCACCTATGGTGCCCGCATCAACCCCGACCTGGTGATGGACATCCGCTGCCGCCCCATACCTATGACCGTAGGCATGGTGGGCGACAAGCCTCAGATTCAATTCCAGCCCTGGCTCTACTTCCCTGAGATTGTCCCGCTTTCAGCCCATCCCATCGTGCGTAACCTCGACCTGATAAAGAGCGACTTCATCAGCAGCATCGACCTAATAGACAACGACATCGACAAGACTGTGCTGCTGACCACCTCGGAATTCTCGCGTGTGAAGAACGCACCGTCGATTTACGACTTGAATGAGGCGAAGATAGAGCCCGACCGCCGCCTCTTCAACCGTCAGAACATCCCCGTGGCCGTTCTGCTGGAAGGCCGTTTCAAATCCATGTTCCGCAACCGGCTGACGCCCGACTTCACCGAGCTGCCCGCCATGGGCTACCGCGACGTGGGCGACAGCACACACATGATAGTCATCTCCGACGGCGACATCATCAAGAACCGGTTCAACTACAGCGATGGCACCGGCTTCCCCTTAGGCTACGACTTCTACACCGAAGCCATGTACGCCAACAAAGAGTTGCTGCTCAACTGCGTCGACTACCTCGTGGGCGACGACGGCGCCATCGCCAGCCGTTCGCGCGACATCAAAATCCGCAAGCTCAACGTCATGAAGCTCAAAGAAGAGCGCACAAAATACCAACTCATCAACATCCTGCTGCCCTCGGGCATCATCCTGCTCGCCGGCATCGCAATCATCATCATCCGCCGCAAACAGTACCGTAAGAAATGAATAAGAAAAAGAACCTGATAATCATTCTCTCCGTCATCGCCATCGGGGCCGTGGCATTCATCATTGCCAAGCAGGGCTCCAAGGACGCTACCTTCGAACAGAACTTCCATGTGGAGGACATCGACGCAATAACCAAGATATACCTGGCCGACAAGCAGGACAACCATGTGTTGCTGCAACGGGTGGCCGACAGCACCCACGACACTATGTGGACGGTCGACACCCTCTACCCCGCCAGCCAGCCGATGGTCGACCTACTGCTCTCCACCCTCCACGACATGCGCATCCGCCAGCAGGTGAACAAGAACGCCGTGCCGCAGGTGGTGAAGCTGCTCTCCGCCCGCGCCATCAAGGTGGAGGTATACCAACGCAAATACTTCATCAACTGGTTCAACGGCAAGTTCAAGCTGTTCCCTCATGAAAAACTCGCCGTCACCTACTATGTAGGCCACGAGACACAGGACATGATGGCATGCCACATGTTCCGCCAGGGCGACAAGGTGCCGTACATCATCCATATCCCCGGATTCCGAGGCTACCTGACCCCTCGTTTTGTCACCGACCCCATGTCATGGCGCAGCCATACCATCGTCCACTGGGACATCCGTCAGCTACAGAGCGTGGAGCTGGACATCCCTTCCACACCAGCCGAGTCTTTCGCCGTCCGCCGCGATGGTGAGGGATTCACATTCGAACTGACGCAGAGCCACACCCCGGTCAGCCGTTTCGACACCGCCCGTGTGGCCCAGATGCTTTCATGCTTCGCCAACCTCAACTTCGACGAGTATGCCAGCCGGGTGCCCAACACCAATGTGGACACCTCCTTCAATGCCGGCCCCCGCACCATCCTGCGGGTGACCAACACCAATGGCGACAAGCGCGAAATCAAGACCTACCTCAAGTACTCCAACCCCGACGATGCCGCCGCCATGCCCGACACAAGCATGTACGAGATGTTCGACCTCAACCGCTTGTATGCTATCATCGACAACAAGGACACCGTACTCATCCAGTATTATGTGTTCGACAACATCCTGCAGCCCGCCAGCTTCTTCCTCGGACAACAGAAAAGCCCCTTCGCCAAAGAATAGATGAAACCGCTGATTCTCATAACCAACGACGACGGCGTCAGCTCCCGCGGTCTTCACCACTTAGTGGAGGTGGCTCAGGAGTATGGCGACATCGTTGTCATGGCGCCCGACCACAACGCCTCCGGGCTCAGCACCTCCATCACCACCGCCCGCCCGCTGCGCATCCGCGAAGTGAGCCAGGGCGACGGCGTAGCTGTCTACTCCTGCGACGGGACTCCCGCCGACTGCGTCAAGATGGGGCTCGAGCATTTCTGCCCCCGCAAACCCGACCTCGTCCTCTCCGGCATCAACTATGGCAGCAACGCCTCTATCAACATCATCTACAGCGGCACCATGGGAGCGGCACTGGAGGCCTGCCTCAACGGCTGCCAGTCCATTGGGTTCTCCTTGCTCAACCACAACCCCGCCGCCGACTTCGAGGCCTGCACCCCCACCATCAGGCACATCCTCGACTATGTGATGCAGCACCCCCTGCCCGACTACACCGCCCTCAATGTCAACATCCCCCGGCTGCCCGCAGCGCAAATCAAAGGCATCCGCGTCTGCAGACAGGCACGGGCATCATGGGTCGACAGCCTGGAGAAACGCATCGACCCCATCGGCCGCCCCTACTGGTGGATGACTGGCAAATTCGTTTGCGACAATCCCCCAGCCGACAGCGACGAGTACCTGCTCGCCCACGGCTATGCCACCGTCGTGCCCATCCATCCCGACTTCACAGCTTACCATCATCTCGACAATCTAAAGCAAATCGAACTATGAAGAAACTGCTCAACCAAAATAGCATACCGCTGGGCATCATCGCCACCCTGGTGTCTGAACTTTTGTGCGCCGCGCTGGTGGTGCTTGTCATCCTCGTCACCCACACTACTTTCGTCGAGGGTGCCCGCTGGTTTGCCGCCGCCTTCGTCCCTCCGCTGCTGCTGCTCCGCTACTATGCCAAGACACGGGAACACCCTGTCACCCTCAAGACTGTCATCATCACCTTCTTCGTCACTTTCGTCGCCTTCATGTGGGTGATACTAAAATATAAATATATTTCATTTTAATATATGAAATATTACATCATAGCTGGTGAAGCCTCGGGCGACCTCCATGGCGCCAACCTCATGCGGGCACTGCAACGGCACGATGCTGACGCACAGTTCCGCTACTGGGGTGGCGACGCCATGCAGGCGGTCACAGGTGCCCCGGTGCGCCACATCCGCGACCTCGCCATCATGGGGTTCGTCGAAGTGGTCACCCACCTCAGCACCGTGCTCGGTAACATAAGGTTCTGCAAACAGGACATCGCCGACTACCACCCCGACGTGCTGGTAACCATCGACTACCCCGGATTCAACCTCAAGATGGCGCAACATGCCCACTCCCTCGGCATCAAGACCGTTCACTACATCTCGCCCCAGCTGTGGGCTTGGAAGAAAGGTCGTATCAAAAGTATGCGCCACAATCTCAACAAGCTGTGCTATATCCTGCCCTTCGAACAAGACTTCTACGCAAAGAATCACTTCCCGCAAGCTGTTTACGTAGGCCATCCCCTATTGGATGCAGTCTCTGCCTTTCATACCACCGCAACAGCCACCCTTGATTACACCAAACCTATCATCGCCCTGCTCCCCGGCAGCCGCCAGCAGGAAATAAAGAAAGTGCTGCCCGTCATGTTGGGCATCGCCGACCACCACACGGAATACCAATTCGTCATCGCGGGTATGACCCTTTTGGGCTCCGACTTCTACCAACCCCTCATAGGAAACAGGGACAACGTCTCCCTGCTGCTGGACCAGACCTACACACTCTTGGGCAACGCCTATGCCGCCCTCGTGTGTTCCGGCACCGCCACCTTGGAAACCGCTCTGTTCAACGTTCCCCAGGTGGTAGGCTATATTGCCAACCCCATCTCGGTGGCTATCGCCCGCCGCCTCATCGGGAACCGCATCAAGTACATCTCTTTGGTAAACCTTATCGCCGACAAGCCCATCGTCACCGAACTCATCCAGGACGACCTCAACCCTGCCCGGCTGGAACACGAGTTTGCCAGCATCACCTCCGACGCCCACGCACGACAAAAGATGCTCGACGGCTACGCCTACCTCCATTCCCTCTTGGGCAACGCCGGAGCTTCTGACCGCGCCGCTTTAGAAATCATAAAAGTACTCAATTGAAAAGATTCCTGCCCATAATCTGCCTGCTACTCACCGCTTTCACCGCCCATGCCGACCGGGTCAAGGTGAGGCTGTACTCCAACAACAGCATCGACTTCATCACCATCTCCTTCGACTTGGGCACCTACGACATCTATAGCAACGACACCGCCCTCATCGAGGCTGCAGCCGGAGCTGGCAAAGCCGTCGAGCTGACCCCCTCCGGCCGCATGGTCCACATGTCTATCGACGGCTACGACTATGGCAACCACAACACCATCAGCTTCATCGCCAACGACACCGCCTGCATCCTCTGCCTCAACCCCCGCAAGATAAAGCACCGCACCTACGAAGGCAATCTGAACGTCAGCGTGAACAAGAGCGGCAAGCTGCTCCTTATCAACGACGTGGAGTTCGAGACCTATATTGCCGGCGTGGTACAGTCCGAAATCTATGGCGACAACGTGGACATCTTCCGCGTCCAGGCCATCATCTCCCGCACCTGGGCCATGAAGAATATCAACAAGCACAAGGCCGACGGCTACAACTTCTGCGACCAGGTACACTGCCAGGCCTACCTCAACCGTTGTGTGCGGCCCGACATCATGCTAGGCACCATGCTCAGCAGCGGCATGACCATCGTGGACGAAGAGGGCAGGCTCATCGACACCCCCTTCCACTCCAACAGCGGCGGACAGACCGCCAACTCCGAGGATGTGTGGCGCAGCGCGGTACCCTACCTACGCTCCGTAACCGACACCTTCTCCTACCACATGCGCCAAAGCGAATGGGTCAAGGTCATCAATGAGGACAAATGGCTGAACTATTTCGCCAGCAAGCAGAAGCTCGACATCCACGACGACAGCATCCGCAACGAGCTGCTCTCCTTCAGCCAATCCCGCCGCAAGGTGCGCCTCTGCGGCATCCCGCTGACCCGCATACGCTCCGACTTCCAACTCAAGTCCACCTTCTTCTCCGTCCTCTACGACAGCACCTCCCACCGCGTGACCCTCTCCGGCCACGGCTTCGGCCATGGCGTCGGACTCAGCCAGGAAGGCACCATCCGCATGGTCAACCTCGGCATCAGCTACGACAGCGTCATCCACCACTACTACACCAATGCCCACATTGCCCACAACGAAGCCTACCCACGCTCCTATCTGGACAACTACATACACCAAATATCACAAATCATTGAGGAAGACAAGCAATCCAGCACCCAGACCAAGTCCAAGAAGGACGACTGGCTCGGTCGGCTGTTCCGCATCCGCGACCGCGAAGAACGCGAGGAAGTGTACGACCCCAACGCCGAAGAACTGGACTCCGACTGGAAATACGAATGGTAATAATATATTGTAATCATAATAATAACTCTCCAGAATAACCACAAAGAACCTGTTAACCTTTCAAACCCATTTCTGTCCTATGAAGATAAAAATACTTTTGCTCATCACCGTTGCCCTCCTTCTCGGCGGCCACAGCCAGGCACAACAAGTCAAGTGGCAGACCATCGAACAGGCTGCCAAAATTGACACCAAGGGCAACACCCGGCTCTATTTCGTAGATTTCTACACCTCTTGGTGCGGCTGGTGCAAGAAGATGGACCGCGAAACCTTCACCAACCCCACCGTCGCCCTCATCCTCGAAAAATACTACATCCCCGTCAAGTTCGATGCCGAAGGCAACGCCGAGTTCTCCTGGGAGGGCACCAAATACTCCAATGTCGATGCCGCCCCCGGCAACCGGCCCAACACCCACTCTTTCGCCAAAAAGATACTGGGGGCCAAAATGGGGTTCCCCTCCTTCGTCCTGTTCAAGAGCGACCAGTCACAGCTGACCATCATCCAGGGCTACCAGTCCGCCAGCGACATGGTCATGATGCTCTGGTATTTCGCTTCGGGCGACAACAAAAGATACCCTTTCGAGAAATACCAGCAGATATTCGACAAGGAGATACGCCCCGGCATGAACGAGAAACTGGGCATACAATAACACTTGAACCGCAAACCTTTAACATTTACTTACTATAAGATTATGGGCCTATTCAGCAGAAAAGAAAAGAAGGAGACCCTCGACCAAGGGCTCACCAAGACCAAAGAAAGCTTCTTCGCGAAGCTTTCCAAGACCATCCTTGGCAAATCAACGGTGGACGACAGCGTGCTCGACAACCTCGAAGAGACACTCATCACTTCCGATGTGGGGGTAGAGACCACCTTGAAGATTATCGACAAGCTCCAGGAGCGTATCAAGCGCGACAAATACATCAGCACCTCCGAGCTCAACTCCATCCTCCGCGCCGAAATCGCCACCCTGCTCCGCAAACACGACGGCATTTTCCCCGAGGACTTCGATGCCCCACTACCCCACACCCCCTACGTGGTGCTTGTCGTGGGTGTCAACGGCGTAGGCAAAACCACCACCATCGCCAAACTGGCATACCAGTACAAACAGGCCGGCAAGAAGGTGATGCTCGGCGCTGCCGACACCTTCCGCGCCGCCGCCGTCGAGCAGCTCCAGCTCTGGGCCGACCGCGTGGGCGTGCCCATCGTACAGCAGGGCATGAATGCCGACCCCGCCTCCGTGGCCTACGACACCCTCCAGTCTGCCATCTCCAAAGGAATGGACGTGGTGCTTATCGACACCGCCGGACGCCTGCACAACAAAGTGGGGCTCATGAACGAACTGGGCAAGATACGTAAGGTGATGCAGAAACTCCTGCCCGACGCACCCCACGAGGTGCTCCTGGTACTCGACGCCAGCACCGGCCAGAACGCCATCGAACAGGCCCGCCAGTTCACCGCCGCCACCGAGGTCAACGCACTCGCCCTCACCAAACTCGACGGCACTGCCAAGGGCGGCGTCATCATCGGCATCAGCGACCAGTTCCACGTCCCCGTCCGCTACATCGGGCTGGGCGAGAAGATGACCGACCTGCAGATATTTAACGCCGACGCCTTCGTCGACAGCCTCTTTGAGAACCACTAACACACACACCCATCTTGAAAGTAAACATCATCACCCTCGGATGTAGCAAGAACACCGTCGACTCCGAGAACGTGGCAGGACACCTCGCCCATGCTGGCAACCAAATCTACTTCGACCGCAGCCACAACGACTGCGACATGGTGATTGTCAACACCTGCGGCTTCATCGGCGATGCCAAGGAGGAGTCGGTCAACACCCTCTTGCAGCAGATTGTGGCCAAGAAGAACTTCAACAGCCGCCATGCCCGCGACGGCCGCAGACGCACACTCATAGCCGTCGGCTGCCTCGTCGAACGCTACCGCGACGAGCTGTCCCACGAGATGCCCGAGGTCGACGCCTGGTATGGCGCACACGAATGGGACCGGCTCACCGCTGGCCAGTCGCCCTTCGCCAGCCAACGGCAGGTGAGCACCCCCTCGCACTATGCCTACCTCAAAATCGCCGAAGGCTGCAACCGCAGCTGCTCCTACTGCGCCATCCCCCTCATCCGCGGAAAACACGTCTCACGACCCATCGACGAACTCGTCGATGAGGCCAGAGCCCTCGTCGCCAAAGGTGTCAAAGAACTCATCGTCATCTCCCAGGACACCACCTACTACGGCCTCGACCTCTACGGCAGACGCTGCCTTGGCGAGCTGCTCGAACGCTTGGCCACCGAAAGCGGGGCCGCATGGGTGCGCCTCCACTACACCTACCCCGCCTCCTTCCCGCCCGACGCCATCGAGGTCATCAAGCGTCACAAGAACATCTGCAACTACATCGACATCCCGCTCCAACATATCAACAGCCGCATCCTCGGCTCCATGCAGCGCGGCATCGACCGCGACGGCACCCTCCGCCTCCTCGACACCTTCCGCCAGCAACTGCCCGACGTATGCATCCGCACCACCCTGATTGTGGGCTATCCCGGCGAGACGGAGCAGGACTTCGACGAACTCGTGGAGTTCGTCCGCCAGGCCCGCTTCGACCGCCTGGGCTGCTTCGCCTACTCCCCCGAAGAGGGCACCCCGGCCCATCGGCTGGGCGACCCCGTACCCCAGGAAGAGAAAGAACGGCGCGTAAGCGAATTGATGGCGGTACAACAACAAATCTCCCTGGAGAAAAACCAGGCCCGCGTCGGCAATGTGTACCCGGTCATCATCGACCGCCACGAAGGAAGCCACTATATCGGCCGCACCGAATACGACAGCCCCGACATCGACGACGAAGTGCTCCTCCCCGACACCAAACCTCTGCGGACAGGCCATTTCTACCCCGTCCGCATCACACAGGCCCAGGAACACGACCTCGTGGGCACCGTCACCGACATTCTAACAAAAGACAGTTGAAAACCCAACGCACAAAAAAAATCACATTTTTTATCTCATGTAAGAAAAAAGTCGTATATTTGCATTGTAATGAAACACTGTAAAAACATCGGATTAATCATGCATTATCCTGTGAATCAACGCAGTGCGCATTTTCGGTAAACTAAAGAAACAGATAAAAAAAGTAGGAAAAACAGACAAAAAAGATAAAAAAACGACGATTCCTTTCGCCGAACCACTGCGGGAGAATCGCTAATAATAGAAATCAATTAAATTAATAAACATTCAAAATTCAAACAAACAATGAAAGAAAACACTAAAAAACAGGTTTACTTGACCCCTGCAGTTCAAGTCAAGGTCGTGGCCGTCGAAAACGGTTTTCAAGTCAGTTATGGTATGACCGAAGAGATTATCAACAACGGTACTATCAGTTTCTAACCTAAAAATTATTTGTAACGAACATGAAAAAGATTTCGATTCTTGTTGCTGCATTTGCAATGATTGCCTTCGCTGGCTGTAATAAAGAGAAAGAAAATCAGGGTTTCACTCCTGACGAGAATGGTATGGTCTCCTTCACCATGGGTGCTGAGTCTTATGGTCCCGTTGCCAAGCAGGCATATTATGCCTATGACCAGTACATCCTGTTTGAAGTGGGTGACCAATGCTATGCCAATGGTTATCTCGCCAATATCGCTCTGATTGACCCCGCCACCAACAATGAAATCACTGGTGACGCAACCGCTACCAGCAATTTGGGACGCATTACCGTTCCTGCTGCTGCTGCTACAACTCCTTTCACCGTCCTCTATCCTGCTGGTTCTTTTGTTGAAGGAACCGAGGCCGATTATCCCGCTTGGAATGTTCCGATGAACAACAAGGTCTATATGATTCCTGAGGTTTCCCAAGAAGGTTATCACATTAATGTTGACTATACCGAGAGTACTCCTAACTGGCCGATGGCAGCACAGCTGAATGACTTCCGTGGAACTTATCAATTGAGACACGCTGTCGCTATTCTGACTCCTCAGTTCCAGTTTGGCACTACCTACTTGACCCGCTTAGCCCAACGCATTTCTGCCATGGCAAATATTGTTCCAACAAATATTGCTCTTATTCCTGACTCTATTATTCTGAAGTCAACTAACAGAATGCTTTCCGGTAATAGTCATATCGACTTAACCAATCCCGACGAACCCATCCTCGTAATGGATGGTACTTTACCTGCTACTGGAGATTCAATCATTATTTATCCCTCTGTTTCTGCTCCTTCTTATTATATGGCTGGTGTGGGTGACAATCCTCCTACCACAAACATGGGTAATTTCACTCTTGCTCCTAAACCCCGCGGACAACAACTTAATCTCAACATGAAGTTCTACTTCACATTGAGTGATGGCACTCAGTTATTCCATTGTGTCTACAATGGTGAGGCCTTTGATGTCACAGACACTCCTCGCAACGGTAGCGTTCTCCGCGGTCGTCGTACCTTCCTCGGTGTGGACCTCTATACTGCAGAAGGTGCTAGAAAAACCACTCTTCTCTCTGTTGAATAATCATTCATTCAATACTGAAAAAGAGAGCGTCCCAAAGGACGCTCTCTTTTTTTATGGGGACTATATAAAGGCTCTCGTTTGATAAAAGAATGATTTTGCAACAGCATCGAAGATGCTGAATCTCAATAACCCCATACTAAGCGAGCGAAGGAAGCGCAGTGTGGGGTCAGTGAAATCTCTACTACTCAGCGTCTCGGAGAGACGCGACACCGAGAAAAGTGAGCAAAAATCAGTCTTTTGTTACACTAGAGCGAGTATATATATACCCTATATTATCTATCCCCCTATCCCCTATACCGAAGACGCCTCAGATTATTACGGGTGCGCTCGGCAAAGGAGGAGGGCAGATAACGATAGAGCCAGCGGCTCTGGCTGTTACGCCGAAGGCGTAGGAGGAAAAGCTGAAGGGGCTTGAGCCCTGCTGGGAGCGGCTCACGATAGTCTTTCTGCAGCATCAGTTTGCGCATCCGCTCAATGTCACGGCGGGGCAGCCGCCCATGAACATAGCGGCTCAGGTCTTTCCCAGTAAACTCAGCAGCAAGATAGGTGAGCATATTAAAAGCAGGCTCCATCCCTATGCGTCTCATCAGGCGGTGGCACTCGGCTGGGTCGAGATGCTGCTCATTCGCCTTGAGGAACATGCCCCAGTCTAGAATATTGCGCAGCGGCAGCTTGAATTTGGCCGTGATATGACATATCGTGTGCATCAGCAGATACACCATATCGGCCATCGGTGGCAGGAAGCCTTCGTCCGAAACCCCGTCCAACGAGTCTTTGATATATTGCTCCGAAAGGAGCTGGCTCCTGTAGTTGAGGTCGAGAAACTGCAGGTGGTTCTCAACAGGCACCCCGTCCACAGCAGCCTCGGTATGCTTGCCGTGTATTTTGCCACCAGGGATACCCAACAGGCTGTTGCCCCTTTGGAAATTGTCACGCGTCAGAGGCAGGAAGGCGATGTCGATATCGCCGCAGGCACGGGAGCTGGGCACCGGATAATAACGCGAGAGGCTGAGCCCCTTAAGTACGAGAATCTGCAATCCTTGTTCGGATGCTTTGGCTCGAAGTGAATCCAACACTTGCGACTGGTGCTCATAATGGTAGCGCGTACGCTCGGCCGAGAGGGTCCAGCTCAGGGCTATGTCTCCCTGGGGCTGCTGCTCCGCCGGCAGACGGTCAATAACGTCGTTAATCATGGTGACCACGCCGTGTTTTCTCGCCAGCCAGTACACCTGTGCCCATTCGTCGGCAGTGGCCGGCAGACAGTCCGGAGGGGTGCTGTTGAGTGAGCCGCGCAGAAGCGCAAGCATAAGACTTGTAATATGGTCCATCGGGGACTAAATGAATTTCACCTTCCAATGCCTCCCCATCTTCACGCAGGGAACGTTCAGCTCGGTCTCTGAGCTGTCCGGGTTGATGTTGTTGGCAGTCACCAGGCGAAGATACACCGTAGCCGAGGTATCACCTTTGTCCATATTCGAACCCAGTATCTCGTATTCGTAAATGACCATCTCCATATTCTCCAGCAAATTCACCAGCGGCTCCCTCTCCTTGTCGGAGATATTGGTATATGTAAGAGCGGTAGTATAGTCATTGCTTTGCGTGGCCCGATAGAAATCGTCGACCGCCTGCTCGGGCGTGCTTTTGACACATCCTGCAACCGCCAGGGTCATCAAGCCTGCAAATAGTAAGGTGATTTTCTTCATAATGCAAATCCTTATTCTTATTATACGAAAATGCAAAAATACAAAAAATAATCCTATTATCGCCATTTTTTTTATTATGTCGATTTTTATTAGTAATTTTGCACACTTTTATAACTATGGTAGAACTACTGCTCGGCATAGCATGCGGCATCGCTTTGTCGCTGTTTTTCAGTTTTGGACCTGCTTTCTTCTCTCAACTGAGGACAAGCATTCAGTATGGCTATAAGCGGTCATATCCGTTTGCTTTTGGCGTTAGTGCCAGCGATGTGCTCTGCGTCTTCCTACTGCTGACCGTCTTGAAAAACGTGGACCTCTTCGAGATGCTGCACAACGTGTGGGTGGCATCGGTGGCAGGGGCCGTACTCCTCATGATGGGCATACATTATTTCCGCAAGGAGGTGACCGACCTCGGAGGGAAGGAGTCCCGCATCAAGTTCAAAAGCAAAGACGGCGAGCCACGGCGGCTGACGATACTGATGCAGGGCTTCGTCATCAACTTCATCAACCCCTTCATCTGGTTCTACTGGATTTCCATCATCGCACTGGCCTCTGGCGAGCTGAACCTCTCCACTAGCGACCGTTACATCTTCTTCATCGGCATGCTCGGCACCACCCTGGGCCTCGACATCCTCAAATGCAAACTGGCCTCGCTGCTTCAGCGCATCATCACCGCACGCCTCCTGAACATCACCAACAAGGTGTGTGCCTTTATCATGTTCGGCTTTGCCATCTATCTTGTAGTGTCGATGATACTATTTCAAGTGAGCCCCAAAGCCCGTGAACGACAGCAGTCGCAACCCAACAACAAGACCGAGGTGATTAAAAAACTCCACAACCTGCAAAACCTGGACAGCCTCAGTGATCTCTCCCCCTGGAAACGAAGGCACGACACCATCCATATCAACGAACTAGAGAACACGCCACAAGAATAACACAATGATTCGAGAAGAAACCGTTTTTGGCCCCATCTACAGCCGGCGGCTAGGCACCTCGTTAGGGGTGAACCTGCTGCCCGAGAAAGGCAAGATATGCAATTTCGACTGCATCTACTGCGAATGCGGCTGGAACAAGGACGGCCGTGACGACACCACGCTCCCCTCCGCCGCCAAAGTACGTGCCGACTTGGAGAACAAACTGGAACATCTGCGCCGCCAGAAAGTCACGGTCGACTCCATCACCTTCTCTGGCGATGGCGAATCGACCCTGCATCCCCAATTCCCCCAAATCATCAACGACACCCTGTCGCTGCGCCAACAGCTGGCACCGACAGCCAAGGTGTCGGTGCTCTCCAACGCCACCCAGGTATACCGCCCCGAAGTGTTCGAGGCTCTCAGGAAAGTGGACAACCCCATCATGAAAATCGACGCCCCCACCAACGAACTCATCGCACGGGTCAACAATCCGGCCCCGGGCTACGACATCGCCAAGGTGGTGGAATCCCTAAAACAGTTCCACGGCGACTTCATCCTACAGACCTGCATGCTCCGCAGCCGCGAGTATCAGTTCGACTCCTCAAGCCCCGAAGTGCTGGAGGGATGGATGGCTATTGTGCGTCTGCTGCGCCCTCGCGAGGTGATGGTCTACACCATCGACCGCCCCACGCCCGCCCAAGGACTGGAACGCTTCTCGGCCGAAGAGATGACCCGGCTGGTACAGCCGCTGATTGACGAAGGCTTCACCATCCAGGTGAGAGGCTGAGCCCCATAGAAACAGGACAAACGCATCAAATAGACGATCCTTGGGGAGGGCTAGAAGGACGTTGCAATTACTCAAGCTTCATGGTTTGATGTCGCAGTGTGCCTGAAAGGCACAGACAGATATAGCGTATGGCACCGCCATACGGGGGACAACGACGGCAGCGACCAGCAGCCTGTAGGGCTGCAACAACGAATTCTGGCACGGGCGTGATGTCGCAGCCCTACAGGCTGCATCTGTCGGACACGATACTGGTTCCTAGTGCGTTGCCTTAGGCTATATCTGTTCCAGCCCTCTGGGCTGAGGCCGAAGCCACATTGCCACACATCGTATAGGGGCTTTCGGCATACATGACAACCAATTTTGAAGCATTCGTCCTGCCCCATAGAAAACTTTTTTTTGTATATCAATAATTTTGTGTATTTTTGCAATTCCGTAAGAACCGCATTTGCAGCCTTACGGACTGTGTAAATATCGCTCATCCAACAAGATGAGCATGTATAAACAAATATAGGAGAACCAAGCTATAGCAGCACCATTCAACCCTGGCGCCCCCAATAACAACAAGGGACGCGGCAGAGGGCCTCAAAAAAAAGAGCCCGAACATCAGATTAACGAGCACATCGACGTGCCTATCATCCGCGTGGTGGGTGACAACATCGAACCCACCATCATGAGCACTCGTGATGCCCTGGCCAAGGCCTATGACGAAGGTCTGGACCTCGTGATGATTTCGCCTAATGCCAATCCGCCGGTGTGCAAGATTATAGAGTACCAGAAGTATCTCTATGAGCAGAAGAAAAGGGAGAAGGAGCGCAAGGCCAACTCCACAAAGGTGGTCATCAAAGAAATCCGCCTGAGTCCGCAGACCGACGACCACGACTTCGAATTCAAGCTGAACCACGCCAAGCGTTTCCTCAAAGAGGGCAACAAGGTGAAGGTCGACGTCTTCTTCCGGGGTCGTTCCATCGTCTACAAAGAGCAGGGTGAGGCGCAGCTGCTGAAATTCGCCGAGGCACTGCTCGATTACGGCAAACCCGAGGTGATGCCCCGTCTGGAAGGCAAGAGGATGCTGATGATTATCGCACCCAAGAAATAAAGAAACTAGATTGTCACCAAATATAGTCTAACTAAAAAACAGTAAAGTAATGCCCAAAATGAAAACCAAGTCCGCTGCCAAGAAGCGTTTCGCTTTCACCGGCACCGGCAAAATCAAAAGAAAGCATGCCTATCATAGTCACATCCTGACTAAGAAAGAGACCACGCAGAAACGCAATCTCGACCACACCGCCCTGGTGAGCCGCGATGACGAGAAGCGCGTCAAAAGAATGCTTTTAGCCTAAAAAAAGAACTAGCAATACTAGCAATACTAGTCATACTAGTAATACTAGCAAACCTAGCAAGGAGTTATTAACCATTATTTAAAGCACCCAAGAGAGGCCCTCGCCTCCGCTTAAATGAAAACAAATTAAACAAACATGCCAAGATCAGTAAATGCCGTAGCTTCCAGAGCTCGCAGAAAGAAAATCCTCAACCGTACCAAAGGTTACTGGGGAAGAGGTAAAAACGTGTGGACCGTTGCCAAGAACAAATGGGAAAAAGGTCAAACCTACGCATACCGCGACAGAAAGAACAAGAAGAGAGAGTTCCGCGCCTTGTGGATTAACCGTATCAATGCCGGTTGCCGCATCAACGGTATCTCCTATTCTGTATTTATGGGCGAATTACACAAGAACAACATCGAGCTGAACCGCAAAGTCCTGGCCGACCTGGCTATGAACAACCCCGAGGCCTTCACCGCTGTTGTCAAGATGGTTAAGAAATAAGCCAAAGTAACGGAGTAATCAACCTTTAAAACTACTATGTCATGGGAAAAAACGAAATAATGCAATTTGTGGAGAGTTTGGTCGAACGCAAAGAGTTCCCCGAATTCAAGGCTGGCGACACCATCACTGTACACTACAAAATTAAAGAAGGAAACAAGGAACGTATCCAGAACTTCCAAGGCGTTGTCCTGCAACGCAGCGGAAGCGGTTCTACTGAAACCTTTACTGTCCGTAAGATTGCCAACGGCGTAGGTGTGGAACGTATCTTCCCCATCAGCAGCCCCTTCATCGAGAAAATCGATGTCAACAAGCATGGCGCCGTCCGCAGAGCTAGAATCTTCTACCTCCGCAAGCTCACCGGTAAGAAAGCACGTATTAAGGAAAAGAGATTCTAATCGACCTTCCATCAGTGATAATCTAGCGAGCGGCATCTTCTTTCCGAAGACGCCGCTCTTCTTTTGAAAATAAATCGCTCTAGTATAAAGTATGACTGATTTTTTTCCAATCTTTCCCATTGTCGCGTCCCTCCGGGACGCTGAGTAGTAGGGTTTTCGTTGACCCCACA
>JAFRXG010000098.1:0-34683 GCA_017441565.1 Bacteroidales bacterium
ATTCTCAAGTCTCAATTCTCTTTGGGCTCAGGAGGTTGGTGTAGAACATGACGAGCAGGGGCGTGTGGTGGGTTCATCGCACAGCGTGATTGATGCCGACGACCGCTTGGCAGTGCTTATCACCTACACCTACGACAGCACCGGCGTAGTGGAGACCCGCACCCTGCAGAGCTACGACAAGCAGGGGCGTCCCGTGCGCAAAGAGGTCTACACCGTGGACGAATACCTCCTCTACACCGAGCAGAACCGCTACGACCGCCACGGCAACCGTACCCGCTGCACCCAGACCACCTACGACGAAGACAGCAACCCCACACAGACGGTCTACAAATACCGCTACCGTCGTCAGCCCGACGGCACCTGGCAGCTCACTTCTATTCGCATGAATGGCGAAGAAGTGTTCCATGAGCAATAGCCTGATGAAAATAGACGAAGGAACTTCTCGTCAGGAGTGGCGGCACCCTTGTCTATAACACAGGACTTGGGGGCATACATGAAAGACGTGGTGCCACTGTTGACAGCATGAGAGGAAGCACATGAAACTGTCTTCACCTGCGATGTGCGCTGGTAACAAACGTTGTACAAGGTGAGAGCAGAGAGAGCTTGCTCGCTATGCCGAGCCAAACAACGTCACGAAGTAACGTTGTACAAGGTGAGAGCAGAGAGAGCTTGCTCGCTATGCCGAGCCAAACAACGTCACGAAGTAACGTTATTATTTGCAGAAAAAGAGCCGTTCTAACTGACTAATCAAAAATATTTTGTATCTTTGTAATCGCCATTACGGTAATGGTTATTATTTAAAATGCTGATACAATGAAATTCTACGGTAGAGAGCAAGAATCGGAAAGTCTGGAAAAAATATGGGCGCAGTCCTTCCACACAGCCACGATGACGGTGATGATAGGTCGCCGACGTGTCGGTAAGACATCGTTAATATTAAACGCCCTTGGCAGCAAGCGCAACTTTGTTTACCTCTTTGCCAATCGTACCAGTGAAGGTGTGCTCAGCCAAATGTTTCAACAATCCATCGAGCGTCAGACCGACATCCGTGTTGTTGGGCATAATCTGAAACTTCATGAACTTATAGAACAACTGTTTCAATATGCAGAGAAAGAGCAGCTGACACTCGTAATTGATGAGTTCCAAGAACTGGAATATGTCAGTTCCGACTTCTTTAGCAGACTGCAATACCTGTGGGACATGTATCATCAGCGGTCGAAAATCAATTTCATTGTGTGCGGTTCCATATACTCAATGATGAAGCGTATTTTTGAGAATAGCAAAGAGCCGTTGTTTGGGCGTATGACGCACAAAATCATTCTTAAGCCATTCCGAACCGATACGTTGACACAAATACTTCAAGAACACAATCCTCAGTATTCACCAGAGGACCTGCTCTTTCTATACACCGTCACAGGTGGCGTGCCCATGTACGTTAGCCTGTTGATGGATCAAGCTGCTACAACTAAAGAACGCATGCTCAATGCCATTTGCTCTGTTGGTTCCCGTTTCTTGAATGAAGCCCCGGACATGTTAATCGGGGAGTTTGGCAAGCAATACACCAATTATTTCGGTATACTACAACTCATAGCCTCTGGCATGACTTCTCAAAAGGAAATCGACAGTGTGGTGGGGAAAAGTACTGGGCAATACATGCAGGTGCTTGAAAACGAGTATTCACTCATACAGCGCAACCTTCCGTATGGAAGCAAGCCGGGTTGCCGTAATGTGCGCTGGCGTCTGAACGACAACTTCCTTGCCTTCTGGTTCCGTTTTATTGCACCAAACAGCCAGATGCTGGCTATGGACAATATGAAGCTGCTTCAAGAGATAATCGAAGATGGCTATACGCAATATAGCGGTTTAATGCTTGAAAAATACTTCCGACAAAGGTATGCAGAGCAGGAGCGGGTGACGGAAGTTGCGTCATGGTGGGACCGCAGTGGTGAAAAGGAGATAGACCTGATAGCAGTATATGGTCTCGACCGGCAAGTGACTGTCGCCGAAGTGAAGCGCAACCGCAGTAAAATCGACCTCCGGCTCCTCGACGAAAAGGTGAAACAAATCAAACCACTGTTTCCGCGATATAAAATACAAACTGTAGGGCTGTCACTCGAAAATATGTAATACAATAAAAATATGAAAAGACCATTATTATGCATCATCATGTTTGCCGTTATGGCGACAACTGCTGTGGGGCAGACCCAGCAAGGGTATGTGAAAACCCGTGGCAAACTGGCAGCCGACGGCAAAAGCATCGTTCCTGGGGTGCGGTTGAGCAACGCCCTTGTCACCATCGAGAACCTGAGTCCCGTAAAGAGTGGAGCAAATGGGGCATTCTCATTTGCCTTGCCTGCTGGAACCAACCACTACCGTCTACAGGGGGCTGAGCTGAAGGGGTATACCTTGGCGGACCCAGACGCAATACGGCAGACACACACTTATTCCAAGGACCTGCCCTTAATCGTGGTGCTGGAGGATATGAAGCAGCGTGAGGCCGACTTGGAAGCAGCGCGGAAAAGCGTCCGCAACACCCTGAAACGCGAGATTCGCAAGAAACAGGACGAGCTGGACTCGTTGCGCGATGTCCACGCCATCACACAGGCCAAGTACGACTCGCTGGTGCGCGACTTTTGGGAGTATCGCCAATCTAGCGAGAAACTTGTCAACGAGATGGCAGAACGCTATGTAAGCACCGACTACGACCAACTGGACGACTTCAACCGGAGGGTGCAGGCCTATATCGAATCGGGGCAGCTCACCAAGGCTGACTCCATGATTCGCACCAAAGGCTCACTGGAAGAACGCTTCCTTCGTGTGAAGCAATACGAAGCCGCCAACGCCCAGCGCACAGCGGAGATACAGCAAGAGCAGGAGGCCTTGGACCGAAGCCGCCAATTCACCCAAAAGGAGAAAATGGACCTTGCCAACGACCTCTACCGCCAACATCTGATTTTCCTCCAACAACCCCAAATGCAGGACTCGGCACTATACTGCATGAAACTGCGGGCCGATTTGGACACAACCAACATAGATGCCGTGAGGGATTATGCCTTATTGTCTCATAGCCAAAAAGCGTTCCACGAGGCAGAAAAATACTACAAGATTGTATTGAGAAACTATAAAAAACACTATGCTGCCAACCCCGAAGCCTACCATGCCGCCTCTGCTACGATTCAGAATAACCTGGGCATCCTGTACAGCGACCTTAACGACTATGCCGCCAGTGAGAGATACTACAAACAGGCATTGGAAAACGGTGAGAGTCTCTATGCCGCCAACCCCGAAGCCTACCGTGCCAGCCTTGCCACGACGCAGAGCAACCTAGGCTGCCTGTACAGCGACCTTCATGACTATGCGAGCAGCGAGCGGTACTTCAAGCTGGCGTTGGAGAACAGAGAGAAACTCTTTTCCGCCAATCCCGCCGCCTACCGTGCCGACCTCGCCAATACGCAGAATGGCCTAGGCAACCTGTTCAGCGACCTTCATGACTATGCGAGCAGTGAGCGGTACTACAAGTTGGCGTTGGGGAACTTCGAGAAACTCTTTGCCGCCAATCCCGCCGCCTACCGTGCCGACCTCGCCAATACGCAGAATGGCCTAGGCAACCTGTACATGGCCCTTCACGACTATGCCAACAGTGAAAAATACCTCATTATGGCATTGGAAAACAAGAAGAAGCTTTATGCCGTCAATCCCGAAGCCTACCTTGTCACTCTTGCAACGACGCAGAACAATCTGGGTAACTTGTACAGCGACCTCCATGACAATGCCAACAGCGAAAAATACTACAAGCTGGCATTGGAAAACAAGAAGAAGCTTTATGCCGCCAATTCCGAGGCCTACCGTGCAGATCTTGCTGCTACGCAGTACAATCTGGGTCGCTTGTATTATAATCTCCACGATTATGCCAACAGCGAAAAATACTACAAGCTAGCATTGGGAAATTACGAGAGGCTTTTTTCCACTTATCCCGAAGTTTACCGTGCCAACCTTGCCATGACGCAGAACAACTTAGGCTACCTGTACCGCATCCTTCGCGACTATGCCGCTAGCGAAAAATACTACAAACTGGCATTGGGGAAACTGGATACGCTCAATGTCACCAATCCTGGAATCTACCGTGCCAATCTTGCTTTGAATCAATACAACCTGGGCACCCTGTATCGCGACCTTCAAGATTATGCTACCAGCGTAAAATATTATAAGCTAGCATTGAATATCTGGGAGAAGCTCTCTGCTGCCAATTCTGAGGCCTATCGTGGCACCCTTGCTTCTACACAGTACTATCTGGGCACCCTTTACAGCAAACTACATGACTATGCCGCTAGCGAACAATACTACAAGCTGGCTTTGGGTAATTACGAGAAACTCTATGCCGCCAATTCTGGAGCCTACCGTGCTATCCTTGTCCAGACGCAGAACGGCTTAGCCTACCTGTATGTCAAACTTAACGATTATGTCAGTGCAATCAGTATCATAGATGAAGCCATCTCCCTTACGCCCGAAGATGCCAATCTCTATGATTCCAAGGGCGAGATATTGCTGATGCAGGGCAAAGAGCAGGAGGCGTTGAAGATGTGGCAGAAGGTGCTGGAGTTGAACCCTAAGTTCCTTGATGACTATCCTAAGGGAACGAACCTTTCCAACGGGCTGAAAGCAAATGGATTGATTAAATAGTATGGCTATGCAACAGAAGGAAGAGTATAAGTATTTTGCATTTATCTCATACAACTCGAAGGATGCGCGGTGGGGGAAGCGGCTGCAGCGGAAGCTGGAGGGCTACCGTATGCCCGCTACAATCTGTTCGGAACATGGGTGGAAGCGGAGGCCGATAGTCCCAGTGTTTTACGCCCCGACGGATATACAGCCGGGCGACCTGCGACAGGAACTGGAGGCGCGGCTGAGGGCTTCGCGCCACCTGATTGTCATCTGCTCGCCTCACTCTGCCAAGGCCAAATGGGTGGGTTGGGAGATTGCTTACTTCCATTCCTTGGGGCGGACAGAGAACATCCACTTCTTTATCGTCGACGGCGAGCCGCACAGCCAAGACCCCGAACGCGAGTGCTTCAACCCCATCATTGAGGAGTTGGGCATCCCCGAGCAGCTAGGGGCGAATATCCATGAGCGGGTGAGCCGCTGGCCGTGGGTCAACCGAGAACGGGCATATGTGCAGCTCGTCACTAAACTGCTAGGCGTGGAGTTCGACAGCCTGTGGCAGCGGCACAGACGGCTGCTGCGCCGTCGGTGCACCCTTGGGGTAATAGCTGTCGTGGCGGTGTTCGCTGCTCTCATCGGCGTGTGGCGGGCTAACCAGCCTGTGGATGTGAGCGTACGGCTACAAGAGGTCTCGATACACAACGACCATCTACCACCACTGCAAAAGGCGATGGTGAGCATCACCCTCGAAAACGAGACTAAGCGAGACACACTGGATGGCATCAACGACAAGGCCCATTTTGCCAATATCCCACACAGTGCAGTCGGGCAGCCCATCCGTATCACTATGGTATGCGGCAACTGGCTGACGGTGGACACCACCATGACGCTGGCGGAGGAGTTGGTGCTCAGCATCAGACGTGACCCAAGCCTATACGGTAATGTTATCTTCACCCTATGGGATGCTGAGGCAGGTGCAGGAAAAGCTGGTGTCGGAGTCACCATAGCAGGGGTGAAAGTTGTCTCAGATGTCGACGGGAGGGTCAGGCTGACAGTCCCCTTAGAGCGGCAGGATACCACCTATGTGGTTCATAGCACAGCCCCCTTGCGCGACTCGCTCCTGCGGATGCCGGTGACAGAAAGCAGCGTGATGGTGGTGAGGTAGACCTAGCAGAACACTAACCGTCAGCGTTGGTTTTGTGATAGATAATACTCCGTACGTAAGGCGACGTTGCGGCGGAGGCAGTCGCGGTAGAGGGAGAGTTCGAGGCTGTGGTAGTTGCCGTCGCGGCCGATGAGTGGCAGGACGTAGTCGGTGCGGCTGTAGCCTTCGACGTTCAGCAGCAGCGTGTTGGTGTCGAGCGTAACGGTGACGGTGTCGGGCGAGATAGGGCTCACCAGCTTGGCGGGTGTGGCGTCGGTGCGCCAGTTGACGGGGTTGATGGCCATGCGGTTGCCGTCGCTGAGCATGGGAATGGCGCAGGTGTTGTCGCGCACCGAGTTGTAGCAGATGGTCACCCCCACGTCGGTGCTGTCCTTGGCGGGGCGGATATGATGGGTTTGGGCAAGGTCGGCATCCGTGATGCGCCACCCGATGACGTATGCCGCCACCAGGCGGCTGTAGGTGGCGGAGTCCATCCCTTTCAGCAGGTCTATTACGGCGATAGCCCCTTGGCTGAAGCCTGCCAGGATGAACGGGCGGCCACCGTTGAGGTGTTCGAGATAGTAAGCAAAGGCTCTCCGCACATCGCCCATGGCCAGGGGCAGACGATATCGCATCAGTGCGTCGGAGGTGAACGCCTGGAGGGTGCATTGGCGGTAGTAGGGCGAAAAGTAGTTGAGCTGTCCCGACATGATATGGTCCACACCCACCATCTCACCCCGAAGGAGGGGGCGGATGCTGTCGTTGTAGGTGTCGGCATAGTGGCAGGGCAGCCCGCCCGTGGTGTAGTCGCCCGTCTCGGTGGAGACGATATAGAATATGTCGACCTCGGCGTTGCGGTGGCAGGTGTGCCACTGTGTCGTGTCGGCGTAGTCGGGTGCCGCCGGAACGTACATCATAGGGTGGACATTGTCACCTTTTTTGCACGAAAGCGTGCAGCAGGAGCAGCCGATGCTGAGTACCAGTGTGCCGAAAATAAGTGGTATTGAACGCGTTCCTTTCATAACGGGTGAGTATTGTTGTCTTGCAAAGATACGTTTTTTTCTCCATATTCCATCTTTTCTCCTCCTTCCTAGCCCCATGGCCACCGGTTTCCCTGCGGTGACGCTCTCTATACTCATTGATTATTAGTAGATTATTCGGGTTCTGCTGCATTTTGATTTGGTGTGTTAAATAAATCAGAAATGGAATTGAAAACAATCGAAATAAAATGCAAATAAAAGGTGCGAAGTCGCTGCGGAGCCGTCTACGTCGAGGGAGGTTTGTGAGAAGGGGCATGCCTTAATGAATGTGTTAGATGATGTTAAATATGCACTTTTTTACACCCCCCCATGATAACTTTTTGCCCTTTTCTTGGCTATATATATGTAGGGAATAATCTTTTTCGGTATCATTATATCAAACGAGGGCATGCCCTGATTTCGACCTGCCTTCGCTTTTTTTGTCGCGCAGCCTTCACTCCTAAGGGGGGTATCCAAAACGGGATGAAAAAGTCCCGATCATCACCTATCCATTTCTCGGATGACCCCTTTTTATGTATGAAGGGGTTGGCTATGGTGGAAAAAAAATGATTACTTTTTGATGCAGGATTCGGAATAAATGTGTATATTTGCAATTCAAACCTTTTGATTATTTTCTCTCGTACTATGGTGACCTTTACACATTTGCATGTCCACTCGCATTACTCGATGCTCGACGGAATGTCGAAGATACCCGATTTGATTAAGAAGGCCAAGAAGAACGGCATGTATGCCATGGCCCTCACCGACCATGGCAATATGTTCGGTATCAAGGATTTTGTAGATACGGTGGCAAAGGAGAACGGCAAGGTGAAGGCTAAGATTAAGGAGCAGGAGGCGGTGCTGAAGAACGACGGGGCCACGCCGGAGGAGAAGCAGGAGGCGGAGTATCAGATAGAGCAGTTGAAGGGGCAGATGTTCAAGCCTATCATAGGTACCGAGGCTTACTGCGCCCGCCGCACCTTGTACGACAAGGACAAGGAGGTGAAGGAGATAAACCCGGAGACCGGGCGTGAGCGCATCATGGACAGCAGCGGCTACCACCTCATTCTGTTGGCAAAGAACAAGAAGGGCTACCACAATCTCTGCAAGCTGGCCTCGATAGCCTACACGGACGGATTTTACAGCCGTCCCCGTATCGACCACAACGTGCTGGAACAGTATCACGAGGGGCTGATAGTGTGTTCGGCCTGTTTGGGAGGCGAAATCCCGCAGCTGATTATGCGGGGCGACATTCAGAAGGCCGAGGAGGCGGTGCTGTGGTTCAAACGTGTTTTCGGCGACGATTATTACATAGAGCTCCAACGCCATAAGACCGACAAACCCAACTCCAACCGCGACACCTACGTGCAGCAGCAGCGCGTGAACCCCGTGTTGGTGGAGCTAGCCCGCAAGCACGGTATCAAGATTATTGCCACCAACGATGTCCATTTTGTGGAGGAGGAGCATGGCGAGGCTCACGACCACCTCATCTGCTTGGCCACACAGAAGGATTATGCCGACCCCGACCGTCTGCATTATACCAAGCAGGAGTGGCTCAAGACCCCGCAGCAGATGGCCGACATCTTCGACGACCTGCCCGAGGCGATAGAGAACACCCAGGAGGTGGCCGACAAGGTGGAGGTGTACAGCATCGACTCGGACCCCATCATGCCCGAGTTCGACATCCCCGCCGACTTCGGCTCCGAGGCCGAGTACCGCGCCCGCATCACCGAGAAGGAACTCTTCGACGAGTTCACCCAGAACGAGCGGCACGAGGTGGTGATGAGCCAGGCCGATGCCGAGACAAAGATAAAGAAGCTGGGCGGCTATAATAAGCTTTACCGCATCAAGTTCGAGGCCGACTACCTCGAGAAGCTGGTGTGGGAGGGTGCGCACAAACGTTATGGCGAGGAGCTGTCGAACGAGGTGAAGGAGCGTATCGTCTTCGAGCTCCATACCATCAAGACCATGGGTTTTCCCGGCTATTTCCTGATTGTGGCCGACTATATCCGTGGTGCGCGTGAGGAGTTGGGGGTGAGCGTAGGCCCTGGCCGTGGCTCGGCGGCTGGCAGCGTGGTGGCCTACTGCCTGTGGATTACCGATGTGGACCCGCTGAAGTACGACCTGCTGTTTGAGCGTTTCCTGAACCCCGACCGTATCTCGCTGCCCGATATCGACGTGGATTTCGACGATGCGGGCCGCGGCCGTGTGCTGGACTGGATTACACGGAAGTATGGCAAGGAGAAGGTGGCGCATATCATCACCTACGGCACCATGGCCGCCAAGTCGGCCATTGCGGACGTGGGACGTGTGGAGAAGATTGACCTCTCGGTGGTCAACAAGATAAAGGAGTATATCCCCGACCGCGCGTTCCCCGACAATGTGAAGGACGAGAACGGCAAGTCGCCCGCAGTGAACCTGGTGAACTGCTACAAGTATGTGCCAGAGCTGAAGCACCTGATGGAAGACCCCGGCAACGAGGAGCTGAAGAACATGCTCACCTACGCCGCCGAGCTGGAGGACACCAACCGGCAGACGGGCATCCATGCCTGCGGCGTTATCATCGGTGCCGACGACCTCACCAACACGGCGCCGGTGTGCACCATCTACGATAAGGAGTCGAAGCAGGATGTGCTGGTGACCCAGTACGACGGCCACGTGGTGGAGACTGTGGGACTCATCAAGATGGACTTCCTGGGGTTGAAGAACCTCACCATCATCAAGAATTCCATCGGCATGATTAAGAAGAACCATGGGGTGGAGATAGATATCGACCACATACCGATTGACGACGAGGCCACCTACCGCCTGTTCTGCGAGGGCGACACGGTGGGCACCTTCCAGTTCGAGTCGGCGGGCATGCAGAAATACCTGCGCGAGCTGGAACCCCATGTGTTTGAGGACCTCATCGCTATGAACGCCCTCTACCGTCCGGGTCCCATGGACTATATCCCCGACTTTATCGACCGCAAGCAGGGGCGCAAGCCCATCGAGTATGACATCCCCTGCATGGAGAAATACCTGAAGGACACCTACGGCATCACGGTGTATCAGGAGCAGGTCATGCTCCTCTCGCGCCAGCTGGCCGATTTTACCCGCGGCCAGAGCGACACCCTGCGCAAGGCTATGGGCAAGAAGCAAATAGACAAGATGAACGAGCTGGAGGTGCTCTTCTACCAAGGCGGCGAGAAGAACGGGCATCCCAAGGAGAAGTTGAAGAAGATATGGGAGGACTGGAAGAAGTTTGCCTCCTACGCTTTCAACAAGTCGCACGCCACCTGCTATTCGTGGGTCGCTTATCAGACGGCCTACCTCAAAGCGCACTATACCGCCGAATATATGGCCGCTGTGATGACCAGCGGGCAGAACGACATCAAGCGTCTCACCGAACTGATGGACGACTGCCGCAAGCACGGCGTGGAAATCCTAGCCCCTTCGGTCAATGAGTCGGAGATGGACTTCTCGGTCAACAAGAAGGGGCAGATTCGTTTCGGCCTCAAGGCCATCAGCGGCATGGGCGAGGGGGCGGCCTCCGCCATCATCAGCGAACGCGAGCAGGGCGGTCCCTACAAAGATGTCTTCGACTTCCTGATGAGGGTGGACATCCGCTCTATCAACCGCAAGAATCTGGAGGTGCTGGTGAAGGCGGGAGCCTTCGACGGGGTGGGGGAGATGCACCGTGCGCAATATTTTGTCAAGGACAACCCCTCCGAAACAGCCCCCACCTTTATTGAGAAGCTTATGCGGTGGGGTACTCGTTACCACGAGAATCTGGAGAGTGCGCAGATGTCTATCTTCGACATGAGCGACGACATCAAGCAGGAGGACCACCCCCCGATACCCGACTGCGAGCATTGGTCGGTGGTAGAGCAGTGCCGTGAGGAACTGTCGCTCATAGGCCTTTACCTCAGCGGTCACCCGCTCGACAACTTCAAGTACGAGATGAAGTACTTCACTACTCACACCTGCTCGCAGCTCACTGACCTCAACAGTTTGGTCAATAAGGATATCCGCATCGGCGGCATCATCACTGAGGCCAAGATGGGCGTTTCGAAGAACAACGGCAGCCCCTACGGCATTATGACTATTGAGGACTATTCGGGGGCATACACCCTCAGGCTATACCGCGACGAATACCTCAAGTTTAAGAACTACTTTGAGAAAGACCTCTTTGTCTACATCAAGGGTACGGTGAAGCAGAACTCGCGCATCAACCCCGACGGCACCAAGACGGTCTTCAGCACCTATTTTAAAGTCCTCAGCATGGAGATGCTTATCGATGTGATGGACAAAAAGTCCAAGTCGGTCAACTTCACCATCAATCTGGACCACATAACCCGCGACTTCTGTGTGGATTTGGACAAGCTGGCGCATAAGTACAAGGGCAAAGTGCCCCTCGAAGCGTTGGTCTGCGACAAGGTCCACAACCTCACCCTCACGATGAAAAGCCCCCACCTCCGCGTCAACGCCCGTGAATTCCTGCCCCTCCTGGAGAAGATGAACGGGGTGTGCGATGTCAGGCCTGTCCCGTTCCCGACTAACTGAAGTATGAACTAAGGGAATTCGTTTATTCGGTAGCCTTTGGTGCGGCAGCGATTAACACAGTAACACATCAACACATTCAAAAACACATTCACACATTTATGAACTTAGTCACCCCAGTCCTCATCCCTCAGTCGCCCTGCTCCATCGGGTTCGACACCCCGTTGTTGCTGATGGGCTCGTGCTTTGCCGACGAGGTGGGTGGCAAATTCATGCAGGCGGGGTTCCGCACCCTCAGCAATCCCTTCGGCACACTCTATAACCCACTGTCTGTTGCAGCTTGTCTGCGCCGTGCGCTCGACAATAGGCCTGTCTTGATGGACGAGCTGGTGTTCCGCGACGGCCTGTGGCATTCATGGCTTCACCACAGCCGATTCTCACACCCCGACAAGGAGGTTTGTCTTCGGCTCTGCAATGCCTCTGTGGAACAGGCCCATGCCATGATTCGGCAGACCCCGTGGCTTTGGATTACCTTTGGCACCGCTTGGGTCTTCGAGCTGTCGCCTCAGTCGGGCTTCAGTGTCGATACCCCGGGCGGCGTTGTGGCCAACTGCCACAAGATGCCTGCCTCCACCTTCTGCCGTCGTCGCCTCGACATGCACGAGATAGTGGCGCAGTGGCTGCCTCTGCTGGAGGAGTTGCACGCTCTCGGATGCCATGTGGTGTTCACCGTCAGTCCCATACGCCATACCGCTGACGGGGCTCATGGCAACCAACTCAGCAAGGCCACCCTCCTGTTGGCAGTGGACCAGATGGTGCAAACGGGCGCGGCTGCCTATTTCGACAGTTACGAAATCTTGATGGACGAGCTGCGCGACTACCGTTTCTATGCCCGCGACCTTTGCCACCCCTCAGACCTGGCTGTCGATATTGTGTGGGAACGACTCCAGCAGACCTACATGACCGCCGTTGTCCGACAGCAGGTGGCACTCAATGAGAAGGCTGCACGCCAATCCCTTCATCGGCCTCTTCACCCAAAACAATAATAACACCATACTATGAAGAAGAAAAAAATTGCCCTAGTGATGGGCGGCTACTCAGGAGAACACGATATCTCCATCCTCAGTGGAAACCAAGTGTATGAACACCTGAACCACGACCAATACGATGTGTACAAGATTGTCATCGACCGTCCCGAATGGTATTGGTTGGCCGATGACGGCTCACGCCGTCCAGTCGACCGAGGCAACTTCACCGTCCAGGGGGTTGAGCGTTTCGACCTCGCTTTCATCATCGTTCACGGCAACCCTGGCGAGAACGGCGTGCTGCAAGGCTATTTCGACATGCTCGACATCCCGTACACCACCTGTGGCTTTTACACGTCTGCACTCACCTTCAACAAAGGCTATTGCAACCCCATGGTCAAGAGTTTCGGCATTGTAAGCCTTGCCAAGTCAAAGCTCCTCTATGGCAACCAGCCCATTGATGCCGATGCGATACTGAAAGAGCTTTCGCTCCCCGTCTTTGTCAAGCCCGCCGCTGGCGGGAGCAGCGTAGCGACCACCAAGGTCAAACAACCTGAGCAACTCCTTCCCGCCATCCGTGAGGCTCTACAGGCCGACACTGAGGTGCTTGTCGAAGAGTTCATCCAAGGGCGCGAGTTCGACTGCGGGGTCTTCCGCACCAAAGACAAGAAATACATTTTCCCCATCACCGAAATCATCCCCACTAACGGGCATGAGTTCTTCGATTATGCCGCCAAATACGACGGCTTCAGCCAGGAGGTGACGCCCGCCGAAGTCGACAAGTCTGTCAGCGACCATATCCAGCAGGTGTCTTCCCAGCTGTATGACCTCCTCGACTGTCGTGGCATTGTCCGTTTCGACTACATCTACGATACCGAGAAAAAGGAACTATTCTTCCTTGAGGTCAACACCATCCCTGGTCAGAGCGCCGAGAGCATCGTTCCCAAGCAGGCCCGCGCCATGGGCATCAGCACCAGCCAGCTGTACGACATGGTCATACAGACGGCGCTCCAATAAATTGAGGTAAGACGTAAGAGTTAAGAATTAAGAAGTAGGCTACCGCGGTCAATATACTCATACAATCAAGCAATCGGACAATCAAGCATTCTTCTAACCTAATGATGAGTCGCCCCACACATATATTCTTGCTCTTGGCCTGTTCGTTCATGGCTGTTGCTCCTGTGAGGGGGCAGACTCCCTGTCGCGACACTTCGGTCGTTATCTACGATTCCATCTGCAAAGGGCTCACCTACGATTTCAATGGTCGGACTCTTGACCATTCGGGTGTATACTATGACACCCTTCAGCGTATCGGATCCGACTGCGACAGTTTCATCCGACTGCGGCTCGCCGTCCTCGACACTCCTGAAGTGGTCCTCTACCCTAGTAAGAAATGCAAGGGGCATGTCGGCTACGACCTCTATGGTAGCGGCATCGGCAACTATTTCTTATGGTCGTCGCAACCCCACGACCCCGCCGTCGATTCCCAACAATACCAGCCCTCCATACATGTCAACCCACACGAACCTACCACTTATTCCCTTTATGTCGACTATCGCGAAACGCCTCAATGTCCCGGGTTCGGCAGCCGCCTCATAAATCCGATTGTCCCCCTCGTCGCGAACATGCACTTGGAGCCCGCCGAGGTGACTCTCGACCATTTGGAATTTACAGTCGAAGACTATAGTACCAACACACGCGAATACCAATGGGGCGGGTGGAGCGGCCGTTATTGGCACATCAATGGTGAGGTGCAGAGCAACACAAATGAATGTGCCACTTTTGCCGTACACCCCGACTGGCCCGACACCTTGGTCATTATGATGCAGGCGTTCACCACCACCTGTATCGACACCGTCATCAAAATCCTACCCTTCAAGAAAGTAGCCCTCTACATTCCTAATGTCTTCACCCCCGATGGCGAGTCAAACACACGCTTCGGCCCTGTCCTGCTGGGGGTGCTGGAATTCGAGATGTGGCTCTATGACCGGCGAGGACGGCTTATTTTCCATACCACCTCGGCCAATGATACATGGGACGGCACCTTTCAGGGTGTCCCATGCCCACAAGGAGTTTATACCTATCTCTGTCGTTACAAAGACATCATCACGCCTCAAGGCTATCAGTCGCGTAGCGGCACAGTTCTCCTCTTACGATAATGATTGGGCAAAAAAGAAAGACTCCCACTAAAGGGAGTCTTGTTGTTTGAGGTCGCTTCCGGATTTGAACCGGAGTAGCAGGTTTTGCAGACCTGTGCCTAGCCCCTCGGCCAAACGACCTTTTTGTCTTAAAAGCGGTTGCAAAAGTACGAAGTTTTTTTCAATTGGCAAAATATTTTTTCCTTTTTTCTCGCGAGACGTTGGGTTATAGGTGATTATTTGTTACGCTGAGAGCGTCAGAGAACCTCAAAAATGGTATGTAGAAGAGCCGTTATTCTCAGATTTCGGATCTTTTTTGGTACTATCTTTTCAGGTATTTTATCTCTTTGGGGTCGATGAGGCCGTATTGCATGGCTTTGGCGATGCGGGCACCAGATTTGTTGACAATATCAAGTTTGCGGGATAGCTCTTTTTGGCGTTCCTGAATGCTCTTGTCAGTTTCGTGGAGGTTGGAGGCTATTTCGGAGGCAGTGCAGCCGGCGGCTTCGAGGAGGAGGAGCTGCTGTTCGGTGTTGTTGAGGGTTATGTTGCAAGAGGTGTCGGCCACGTGTTTGACATAGAGTTCGGCAGCTTCTTTGAGGGTCAGCATAACAGGGTAGTTGAAGTAATAGCGTTCGCCCCGCTCGAGGGATTCAATGGCGCGAAGGACGTTGTCGACAGAGAACCCCCCGGCTGCGTTCTTGCTGATGAAGGCTTGTGCGCCATGTTGGAGGGACTCGAAAACCACGCGGGCTATCTCTATCATGCGTTCGTGGCGGTTGCCTTCGTTGGGGAGCGGGTTGTCGAAACGGCCGGATAGCATGGCGATTTTGATGTCGGGATATTTCTTGTGGACGCGGTCGGCGATGAAAAGGCCGCCTGTGGGTTCGCCTTGAAACTCGATGTCGAGAAGCAGATAGTCGGGCAGGTCGTGTGGCAGGGGGCTGTCAAGAGCGGAAAGCAGTTGTGCGCCGCTGGCATAGGTGTCCATGACTGTCACTTGGCGGTAGTCAATTTCGCCATCGTCGTTCATGCCGCACGCCACGGAGTGAGGCTGGCTGTTGAGTTCTAATTTGAGGGCTTTGCGGATGATGGGCTCGTCGTCTACGAGGATGATTTTGATGGATTCCATGATGTTTCTTTTTTTTATAGGGTGGTAACACAAGGGGTACTTATTGGTTTTGAAGGCTTTTTGTCCTCCATGGTTCTGGGGTCCAATTTTGGTTGTTGCTGCCAGCAAGGAGGCAGTGGAAAGTGCTGCCTTGATTTTGTTGGCTTTCTGCCCAAAGACGGCAGCCGCGGATGGTGTTGTCGTCGTGGCGTTTGATGATATATTTGCAGAGAATGAGGCCGAAACCGGTGCCATGAGGTGCTGCGGGGTCGGTGTCGGAGCGCACCTTCTTGTCTGGCCGGAAAAGGTTCTCTAGCGTTTCTTCATCCATGCCGCACCCGGTGTCGTCTATCTCAATGTGGACAAAGCGGTTGTCTTCGGGATAGAGTTCGGCGTAGATGGTGACTTTCCCTTGTTGGGTATGCTGTAGTGCGTTGTTGACAAGGTTGCGCAGCATAATCTCAACCAACTGGCGGTCGCCATTAATGTGGAGTGTGGTAGGGTAGAAGATGAGGTCTACATCGTGTTCGAGCCTGACACAAGAGGCTGCGACGCTTTCGAACACCTCGTCCAAAGGGAACACCGAGGGCTGGAATTGTAGGCCGCTGGGGATGGACAGGTTGGTCCAGTTCTTGATATTGGCGAAGGTGCGGAGGAGCTGGTCGAGGACTTCTTGGCGCATCTCGTCGCTCATGTTTTTGTTGGTGAGATAGGAGAGGAAGGGGTTGATGTCGTGGCGGAGGACGGAGAGGCAAGTCTCAACATTGGCGATACGTTCGACGCTTTGTCGACGGGCTTCCTGTAGGGCCTTTTTCTCGGCATGGAGCACTTGTGTCCGATGATGGAGGAGGAACACTAGTGCTGCCATGGCTATGAGGAAGAGGGAACTGACGATGATGATGATGACGTAGTAAAAGTTGCGGTTCTCAGACTGGACGAGACGGTCTTGGAGCATGGCATCGGCACTTTCGTTTTGGCGGATGAAAGAGAGCAGCTGCATCTGACGGTCGTACCACTGCTGGTTGACTTCGGGTGACGAGGAGAAACCGAGACGGATGAGCCCATCGTAGAGCATTGATTCGAATTTCGGGGCCATGCCGTCGTGCCAGCTGCTGTCCTTGAGGGCGCGGTCGTAGTAGTTGTATGCGAGTTCGTATTCGCCCAGGCGAATGCAGTACTCGGCGGCAGCAACAATGGCGCCGAGGTGCTGGTAGGGGTCTGAAGTTTGGAAAAAGAGGTCGGTGGAGACATCAAACATATCGAGGCCGTAGTCCCCCGTGACCACAACGGAGTCGTGAGGATAGACCCGCGAGCCGAGTTGTCCGAGGGCATGGCGTATGGAATCACAATCGACCAAGTAGGTGTCGGGTTTGATGTTGGTGTCTGCAACAATGAAGGCTTGGAGCTGGAAGACATTGGCCAGATGATAGATGCTGTACTGGTTGGGGATGGCAAGAATGCGGAGGTTTTGTGCCAGATAGTCGTATGAACGGCGGAGCATCTGAGAGTCGCTACCCAAGGCAGATGCAAGGCGGTAGTAGCTGTGAGCCAGGGCATAGTTGAGGGAGAGCTCCTCAGCATAGTCGCATTTGAGCTTCGGTCGTGCCTCTTCGATGTCCTTCAGCATGTCGAGCATGTTTTTCTGGGTGGAGGGGGTGAGAAGGGTGCCGGAAGATGATGCCACGGCGCTGTTGCGGTAATGATAGTTGAGGGTGAGTGAGGTTATGTAGTATTCCATCTGAGCGAAGGAATACAGGTAGTTGTCTCTTTTGCGGCGAAGTCGAGACGACTGGTCGATGTCGTACAGTATCTGATACGACTCTGCAATGCGGCAGCTGCGTTGGAGGAGCCGGATTTGGATGAGTTGGGCAATGAGCCGTTCAGCTTCTGCATTTGGGCTGGGGTGGATATTATGGCCAAAGGCGTTTTGGGTGGCCTGTAGGACGCTGTCAATGTATGCGAAAGAGGAGTCGTGCTCAGCGAGCATGTAGAATCCGAAGGCCATGTTGTTGTAGGCACGGAGCTTCCCGTCGGCATAGTCGGGCATGGAGTCGTGTACCATATTGAGAGCCGAACGCGCTACGGCAATAGAGCGTTGCGGGTCTTGATACCGGTTCATGAAAGAGACCTTGTTGTAATTGTCGATGTGGCCGCGCAGCCTAAGATCCATGCCTTTGGGTCGCTGTTGTGACCGACAACCCGACAGCAGGGTCAGGACTAGTATGAGCAGGGGGATGAAGTGCAATATTCGTTTCATAGCAAGTTGCAAAATTACGAAGAATATTTCAATTAATAACAAAATGGTCGAAAAAGCCGCCGATTGAGAACTGAGAATCGGCACCCGCCCCGATTTTACTTTTGGCATTCCTTCTTTTTTCTATCCTTTTCCCTTCGTCTTTCTTTCGCAGCAGGAAGCGAAAGCACGTCGAAAACATGACGAGGGCGCGACGAAGGCATGGCGTATGATTGAAGTGTGGGCGACAAAGCGGAGAAGCTGAGGCGGAACCGTGCTGTCGGCAAAAATAGTTGCGTTTTTTTGTTGAATGGAAAAAAAGTATTATATTTGCAAAATAAATAACAAATACCAACTATGGAAGAAAACGAACTTATTCTTTTGAAGAATAGTAAGAAACACATTGTAAAGGCTGGCAAGTGGCTGAACATTTTTTCTATTTTTGCAGCCATTAGTGTTCTGTTTATGGTGGCAGGAGGTGTTTTTTTGCTATTTTTTAGCGGCACTCTTGACGAGTCTACCCCTTATTATTTAGACAATATTCTTGGTTTTTCGGGTATAGCTGTTATTTTGTTTGCAGCTGCATCGCTCGCGCCAATAGTGTTCATGCGTCGTGCGGTACATGCTGCCGACCAGGTGCGGGTGAATAACGATATGCTGCCTTCGGTGGAATATCTTTCACAGGTTCATTACCTCTGCCATTATGTGGCATGGTTGATGATTGTGTGTTTCCTAATTGCCATAGTGGCTTCGGCTGTGGCGCTGATAGTGTTTTGGCCGCAGCTTACAATGGTGATGTACAGATAATTTTTGTTTGTCTTAATTGTTTGAGAGATATTTTGATAGGGGAGGGGCAGGTGTTCCTCCCCATTCCTTTTTTATGCCGAATGGAAAAAATGTAGTATCTTTGCATTCCATTAATAATATTGCAATATGAGATACGAAGTGGACTTCCTAATCATCGGCTCGGGTATCGCCGGGCTGAGTTTTGCCCTGAAGGTGGCGCCCTACGGCCGAGTGTGCGTATTGAGTAAGGGCGAGGCGGCAGAAGGTTCGACCCGCTATGCCCAAGGGGGTATAGCAGCGGTGATGTATGACAGCGACAGTTTCGACAAGCACATACAGGACACGTTGGTGGCTGGTGACGGCATCTGCGACCGCGAGGTGGTGGAGATGACCATCCGCGAGGCTCCCGACCGAATCCGCGAGCTGGTGCAGTACGGTGTCAACTTCGACAAGAGCGTTGCCGGCGACCGCTACGACCTGCACCGTGAGGGCGGTCACTCCGAGTTTCGCATCCTCCACCATAAGGACAATACGGGGGCAGAGATTGAGCGCGGCTTGCTGGAGGCAGTGAAAAGCCATCCCAATATTGAGTTGAAAGAGCATCAGTTTGCTATCGACATCATCACTCAGCATCACCTCGGTCAGCGTGTCACCAAGCACACGCCCGACATCGAGTGTTACGGCGTGTATGCCTTGGACTGCCGTACTAACGAAATAGACACCTATCTGGCTAAGGTGACCCTGTTGGCTACGGGCGGCATGGGTAATGTGTACACCACCACCACTACCCCTATAGTGTCGACTGGCGACGGTGTGGCAATGGTGCATAGGGCTCGCGGGGTGCTGAGCGATTTGGAGTTTATGCAGTTCCATCCCACTTCACTGTATAATCCGGCTGAGAAACCGGCATTCCTTATAACGGAGGCTATGCGTGGTGCTGGGGCCATATTAAAGGATTTCAAGGGCAACGAGTTTATGCACAAGTACGACAAGCGCCTGTCTTTGGCTCCTCGCGACATCGTTGCCCGCGCTATTGACAATGAGATGAAGATGGCGGGTGTGGACCACCTCTATCTCGATGCCCGTGGCATCGGGAAGGAAGAGTTAATTAGCGGTTTTCCAACCATCTACGCCAAGTGTTTGGAATTGGGCATCAACATCACGAAGGACATGATTCCTATCCGACCGGCGGCGCATTACCAGTGTGGCGGCATCAAGGTGGATCGCAACGGTGAGTCGTCCATCCATCACCTGTATGCTGCCGGCGAGTGCTCATGTACGGGACTGCACGGCGGCAACCGTCTGGCCAGTAATTCGTTGTTGGAGGCAGTGGTGTATGCCCACAATGCGGCTCAGAGCGCAATTGAGCGAGTGAAAGAATGTCAGATATGCCACGAGGTGCCCGATTGGAATGCCGAAGGCATGGTGCTCAACGAGGAAATGGTGCTTATCACTCAGACCAAACGTGAGCTGCAGGAATTGATGTGGAATTATGTGGGCATTGTGAGAAGCGACCTGCGCCTGCAGCGCGCCTTCGACCGTCTGAACCTGATTTTCCGTGAAACAGAAGATTTGTATAACCGCTCGGTGCTTACGGAGGAGCTGAGCGAGCTGCGTAACCTTATAGCCTGCGCCTACTTGATTATTAAGATGGCACGTGCGCGCCGTGAGAATGTGGGCCTTCATTATAGTATCGACCTGGTGAATGAGTGATATGAAAAGGCCGGTCTTCCATAATCCTGAACTTTACTAACTAAGACAACTATGGTATACAACTTTGACGAATTTGTAGAACGTAAGGGTACCGACTGTGTAAAACATGATGCTTTGAAACAGTTTTTCGGACGAGACGACCTGCTGCCGATGTGGGTGGCAGATATGGACTTTCGCTCGCCCGACTTTGTGATGGAGGCATTGCGCCACCGCTGTGAACATGAGGTGT
The DNA here is from genome assembly GCA_017441565.1 of Bacteroidales bacterium. Taxonomy (GTDB): domain Bacteria; phylum Bacteroidota; class Bacteroidia; order Bacteroidales; family P3; genus Colimorpha. Next base: position 20,540 of record JAFRXG010000098.1, read on the forward strand.
TGGGCTATGCCATCCCTTCAGAGGGCTACTGGAATGCCGTAGACGGCTGGCTGCAAAAGCATTACCATATTGCTGCCGAACGCGAGGAGCTGCACTTCATTCCCGGCATTGTCTCGGGCATCGCCTTTGTGATTATGGCCATGACCAATCCGGGAGACGGAATTATGGTGACCACGCCCGTTTACCCACCCTTTTTGAACCTGCCTCAAAATAATCATAGACAGTTGGTTCGCAGTCCTCTGAAGATAGATGAGGGACGGTTTGTAATTGACTTTGATGATATGGAATGGCGCGCGAGGCAGTGCCAGTGGCTTATCCTCAGCAATCCTCATAATCCAGGAGGAACGGTTTGGGATGAAGAGACCTTGCGCCGGGTGGCAGATATTTGCTATAGGAATAATGTGTCGGTGATTTCGGACGAGATTCATGCCGACATGACCCTCCCAGGGCATAGGCACGTCAGTTTCAGCACTGTCAACAGCAACGCCCGCAATATTTCTATCACTTTTATTGCGCCAAGTAAGACTTTCAACATTGCGGGATTGGGCAGCTCGGTGTGCTATTGCCCAAATGAACGTCTGCGTCAGCGTTTCTTCGGGTATCTGGATAGTTATGAGGTGGCTAACGGCAACATTTTCGCCTACGTTGGAGCTGAGGCGGCGTATAGCAGGGGCGAGGAGTGGCTGCACCAGATGCTACAGTACTTGCAGGGGAATGTAGAGTGCCTGAGAAGGTTCTTGGACGAGCGTCTGCCCAAAGTGAAGGCCATCCTGCCAGAGGCCTCATATCTGGCTTGGCTCGATTTCAGTGCGATGGGGCTTGAGCACGAGGCCATAAAGGAGCGTTTCATCAATCAGGCTCATATTGCACTGAACGACGGCACTACTTTCGGTGGCAAGGACTACCGCTGCTGCTTCCGCATCAATTTGGGGTGTCCTCAGGCAATTCTTGTGGATGCATTGGAGCGGATAGCCCAGTGTTTTTGAGCAGTGGGGGTGGGTCTGGCTGGCTTTTGCCAAGGCAAATGACCGGCAATCCGAAATTCGGGCTAAGGTGAAATAATGAGCGTTAATAATCAGTGCGTTAAAATCTTTTTTTGTGTTTTAAGTGTTAAAAAGTTGTGTAGGTGAAATATTTTGACTAATTTTGTCCTCTCAAATGGGAGTGGGGTATGTGAGTGCGACGCAGGTATTAATACATTGTAAAATAGATAAATACATATATTAACTAACATAAATATCACAACTATGTCATTACTCATTTTATTAGAAGCTGCTGCTCAGATGGCCTGGGGCTATTTCGGTGCAGCCGTCGGAGCCGGTCTGGCCACCATTGGAGCCGGTCTGGGTATTGGTAAGATTGGTCAGGGCGCTATGGAAGGTATGGCCCGTCAGCCTGAGGCTGGTGGCGACATCCGTTCGACCATGATTATTGCCGCTGCTCTTGTTGAAGGTGTTGCCTTCTTCGCAGTGGTTGTCTGCTTGCTGGTTGTCCTCAAGTAGCTCCGATGAAATATAGGATGTTGGCGCGATTGGCGCCAACATCCCATATTTGTAATGTTAAAGAACAGCAGGGTTCTTGAAATTTGGGATCCCGATTGCTAACAAAAAATGAAACATCAAACTTGTTGATAAATGAATAATCCGCTAATTAGTCCCGGTCTGGGTACATTCTTTTGGATGCTGATTTCATTCGGCATCTTGGTCTTTATTCTAGGCAAATGGGGGTGGCCCATGCTTCTGAAAGCACTTAAAAATCGCGAAAAGGCTATCGCAGACTCGCTCAATGCCGCCGAAAAAGCCAGAGAGGAGATGAAGATGCTGGTCGCTCACAACGAAGACCTGCTGAAAGAGGCCAAGCTGCAACGCGATGAGATGCTCCGCAATGCGCGTCTTACGAGCGACAAAATTGTGGAGGATGCCCGTCTGAAAGCCACCGAAGAGGCCGACCGCATCGTCGAGAACGCCCGCGAGAATATCAACTTCGAGAAGTTGAAGGCTATGCATGAGCTGAAGAACCAGATTGCCTCTCTGTCCATTGAAATAGCCGAAAAACTGATGAAGGCTGAGTTGAGCGACAGGCAACGGGCAGAGGACCTTGTCCGTCAGGAATTGGAAAATGCTCACCTGAACTAGGTATGGACGAGCTCAAGAATATTCATAACGTCTAATTCTTCAACTGACTGTGCAAGATTATAGAATCAATATAAATTATGCGAAGGCCTTGTTTCTCCTTGCCGATGAGGAGAAGGATCAGGAGCGGGTCTCGGAGGATATGCGACTTGTCAACGCTGTGAGTAACGAGAACCGCGAGTTGAACGTCGTTTTCCGCAACCCGGAAATTAAGGCCGAGAAGAAGTATGCCATCATAGCCGACATCTTTGGCGAGCATGTGGGCAAGACTACGATGGCGTTTCTGAACTTCGTGGTGCGCAAGAATAGAACTGTAAACCTGAAGGGAATCAGTGCCGCCTATCTGGATCTTTACCGCGAAAGCCATGGCATCGTACTGTCGCACCTCACTACAGCTTATCCGGCCGATGAGGAGACCTGCGCTCTTGCCACCAAGGTGATAGCCGACTACACTCATAAAGAGGTGGAGCTGGTGGCTCAGACCGACCCCAAAATCATCGGCGGCTTGTCGATGGAGTTCGACAACACTATGTTCGATGCCCGTATCAGTACCTATCTCACCAAACTCCGTCGAGCCTTCGAAGAGAATGTCTATGAGAAGAAACTATAGGTGCTGGGGATTAATTAAGAATCAATAAAACTAAGATATATGTCAGAAATAAAACCTGCCGAAGTATCGGCGATTCTGAAGAAACAGCTGGCCGACGTCAACCTCGACGTGGCGCTGGAGGAGGTGGGCACAGTGCTGACCGTTGGCGACGGTATAGCCCGTGTCTATGGCCTCAACAACGCCCAATCGGGCGAGTTGGTGGAGTTCTCCACCGGCGACCAAGGTATTGTTCAGAACCTTGAGGAGGACAATGTGGGTGTGGTGATGTTGGCCGAAGCCAGCACGATCAACGAGGGTGACACGGTGAAACGTACCAAGCGCATTGCTTCTATCAAGGTGGGTGAAGGTCTGGTGGGACGTGTCATCAACACTATTGGCCATCCCATCGATGGTAAAGGCCCCATTGAAGGGGAAATGTTTGAAATGCCTATTGAGCGCAAAGCCCCTGGCGTCATCTTCCGCCAGCCCGTCGAGCAACCTCTACAGACTGGTATTAAGGCTATTGACTCCATGATTCCTATTGGACGTGGGCAGCGTGAGCTGATTATCGGCGACCGTCAGACTGGCAAGACTGCCATCGCCATCGATACCATCATCAATCAGAAGAATTTTTATGATGCCGGCGATCCCGTCTACTGCATCTATGTGGCTTGTGGACAGAAGGGCTCAACTGTGGCTAATTTGGTGAAGAACCTTGAGGAAAAAGGTGCTATGGACTACACCATTGTGGTGGCAGCTACTGCGTCTGACCCTGCGGCCATGCAGTTCTATGCTCCCTTTGCAGGTGCCGCTATCGGCGAATATTTCCGCGACACTGGCCGTAATGCCTTGGTTATTTACGATGACCTTAGCAAGCAGGCCGTTGCCTACCGTGAAGTTTCGTTGCTCCTGCGTCGCCCGCCCGGACGTGAGGCATACCCCGGCGATGTGTTCTATCTCCATAGCCGTCTGTTGGAGCGTGCTGCCCGCATTATCCAAAGCGATGAGATCGCACGCCAAATGAATGACCTGCCGGCATGTCTGAAGGATAAGGTGAGGGGTGGTGGCTCGCTTACGGCTCTGCCAATCATCGAAACACAGGCCGGTGACGTGTCGGCTTATATCCCCACCAACGTCATCTCTATTACCGACGGACAGATTTTCTTGGAGACCAACCTCTTCAATTCGGGTATCCGTCCGGCTATCAACGTCGGTATTTCGGTTTCTCGCGTGGGTGGTAAAGCTCAGATTAAATCTATGAAGAAGATTGCCGGTACGTTGAAGCTTGACCAAGCGCAGTATCGTGAGCTGGAGGCTTTCTCCAAGTTCGGCTCCGACCTTGACGCGGCCACAAAGGCCGTGCTCGACAAGGGTGCCCGTAACGTGGAAATCCTCAAACAGCCCCAATACACCCCAATGCCGGTTGAGGACCAAGTAGCTATCATTTATTGCGGTACGAACGGTCTCCTTCATAAGGTGCCGGTCGACAAGGTACACAACTTCGAGTCGGAGTTTCTCTTCTTCCTCCATCAGAACCATGCCGATATTCTGGAAAATCTTCACAAAGGCAAACTTTTGGAAGATGACCTCCACATTCTGAGGAATGTGGCCCTCGACATGGCTAACAAATACGCTAACTAAGATTCAGGACAGCGGGTTCTATAACATATTGTAATCCACAGAACCCGCTTCCTAGGCTAAATACAATGATATGGCAAACTTAAAAGAAGTCCGCACCCGTATTGCGTCGGTCAGTTCCACGCAACAGATTACGTCGGCCATGAAGATGGTCTCGGCGGCAAAGTTCCGTCGGGCTCAGAACGCCATCATCGGCATGAGGCCATATTCCAACCAATTGGTGGACATCATGGCTGACATTGACACGGGCGACGGCGTACAGACTCCCTATCATGAGGTTCGCAAACTGGAGCATGTGCTGCTTGTCGTGGTCACTTCCAACAAAGGGTTGTGCGGCGCCTTTAACAGCAATGTCATCAAACAGGCGCAAGCTCGTATCGATTACTATAAGGCCAATGCTACAGCTGACCAGCCGGCACAATTGAGCATGATTACCATCGGCAAACGCTGCAGCGAGTATTTCGCCAAACGTTTTGACAATGTGGTGGGCAGCTACGACCAGATGCTCGATAACGCCTCCTTCGACAATGTGGCAGCACTGGCCGATGATATCCTTCAGCAGTTCTGCGAGAAAAAGTACGACCGGGTGGAGCTGGTGTATAACCAGTTTAAAAACTCCTTAGTCCAAATTCTTATGACTGAACAGTACTTACCAGTGGAGCCACGCCACGAAAGTGGACAAGGTACCGCTGCCTTGCATCAGACGGCTAATGACTACATCTATGAACCCTCCAAGGAGGCCATTCTTGCAGAAATCATACCTCTTACATTGCGTTCTCAGCTCTATCGGGTAATCCTAGATTCGCTGGCATCCGAACACGGTGCTCGTATGAATGCTATGCAGAAGGCCACCGACAACGCTACTGAGTTGCTTAAAGAACTGCGCCTCAGTTACAATAAGGCACGTCAGGCCGCTATAACTAATGAGATTATCGAAATTGTAAGCGGTTCGGAAGCCCTTAAAGGATAGATGACTTTTATTTTTCATTTTTGTAGTTTTATTGTTTTGGCGTATTTGGAATATCCAAGTACGCCATTTTGTTGAATTATTGGAAGATGAAAGACGGAGGATACCCATATTGCTGCCTATCTTGAGGACGGGGTGTATTTTTTTAGAGGGAATGTTCCAAAAAGCATCATATACCAAAAAGTTTTTGTATTTTTGCAATCAGAAATAGTATCAATCCATTATGAAAAAAATCTTTGTAATCGCTGCTTTCCTGCTGGGTATTAATACTATGCAGGCAGCACCAGTCAATTCAAACACGGCACTCCGCGTGGCGGAAAACTTCTGGAGGAGCGTCACCGGCGAGAACCCTAAGGCGGAGCTCGTAAGCGATGCCATGTTTGGACATCTTTTTATCTTTCATATCAACGGCGAAGGCTTTGTGATTGTGGCGGGCGACGATCGCGCCTATCCCATCTTGGGGTATGGCACAGACCATGTGGCAGGTGACATGGGGCCAGAAACCCGCTTCTGGTTGGGACAATATGAAGCCGAAATCGAGGCTTTGGCCTCGGGACAAATACGCAACGACGACCCTATTCTGGCAGACTACATTGAGCAGAGCTGGAACACGCTGTTGAGCAGCACATGGTCCGAGCCAAAGAGTGGGAACATGGTTCCTGCGTTGCTCAATACCCGATGGGATCAGAGCCCCTACTACAATTATTTCTGCCCCGAAGGCACTCCTGTGGGTTGTGTGGCCACCGCTGCTGTGCAGATTATGAAATATTGGGACCATCCGGTCAAGGGTACTGGCAGCCATAGCTACAATACGTCCTATGGCGTGTTGAGTGCAAATTTTGACACCACTTATTACGACTGGGGCAATATGCCTTGGCGTCTATCCAGCTCCTCGTCCATGGCCCAAGTCTATGCGGTGGCAACCCTGAGTTATCACATGGGTGTGGCCGTTGAGATGGACTATGACGTCAACGGTAGCGGCGCCAACGTGCTGGGATATTATTCCAGCTCGCCATCGGCTAGGAACGCGCTGATTAACTACTTCGGATATAAGAACACCATGAGGGGCTACTATAAAAGCGAGTACTCCGATGCCGACTGGGTGAGGATGCTTAAAGACGAGCTTGATATCGGTCGTCCCATCCTTTATGCAGGCTACGACAACTCAGCCGGGCATGCCTTCGTGTTCGATGGGTATAACAGCAGCAGCCAGTTCCATGTCAACTGGGGCTGGAGCGGTGCCTATAACGGATTCTTCTCCATGGGTGCTCTCAATCCAGCTGGCGGAGGTGTGGGTACTAACACCTCCAACACCTTCAACAGCTCAAACCAGATGCTTATCGGTATCGAGCCGCAGGCACGTCTTGGCATCAGCTCCTCTGCCTCCCTTTTCGGTCAGCCGGGTGGTAGCAATTCGGCCCAAGTGACCACTACTGTTGGAAACAACAGTGGTTGGGTGGCCACCAGCAATGCTTCTTGGCTCACCATCAGTCCCTCCTCTGGCAGTGGCAATGGTGTGACGTCAAATGTCAGTTTGTCTGCCACAGCTAACACCACGGGTCATGACCGTCAGGCTGTCATTACCATCGTGCAGGGCCCGGACACTGTGTCACTCCTTGTGCAACAACTCAAATGCGACATTGCTGATATGTGCACGCTCTCCCTCAAAGGACATGACAGCCGTGGCGACGGCTGGGAGGATGGCAGCCTTACCCTCTCGTCCACCGACGGTCTCATCTATGGCACTTTCGGCTTAAACGACGGCAGCTACGCCATCCAAAATATCGCCGTAGGACCTGACACCGTGATTGCCACTTGGCATCGTGGCCGTTCAGATAGCGAGTGCGCTTTCTTTATCGAAAATCAAGACGAACGTGTGTGGGTGAACCATGTGGCTGGTACTCAGCTGAACGACGGCGACACCTTTGTTATTGCCGCCCCCTGTGCTTCCACTGGCGGACTTGCCCCCGTGAGATGTGCGCTCCATGCCAATGTCAACGACACCAACCGAGGATATGTGCTGGGCGAAAGCGATTCTATTGTTTTCGGCGAATCCCATGCCATCGAGGCTCATGCAAAACAGGGCTATCGCTTCGTTAACTGGAATGACGGCTTTTCCGACAACCCCCGCACCTTCACCATTGTGGGCAACAGAACAATCACTGCCCGCTTTGATAATCTGGGTGGCGACACCATGCGCTACGACAATGGCAATTACCATACCACTATCGGCAGTGGTGAGAGCAACACTTATTGGGGTATCCGTCTCGACGGCTCCAATCTGATAGGAAGAGCCACCCTCGAAAAGATAAAATTCTACAACATGGCCGCTGGCAATTACACCCTCAGCATCTTCCAAGGCGACCTGCCCGTCCAGGCCAATCTGATAAGCACCACTACCTTTTATCAAGGTCGTCAGACCCGTTGGAGATGGATTGAAAAGAGCCTTGACCCCATCATCACTATCGACCACAGCAAACCCCTGTGGGTTGTTATGAGTTCGTCCACCGGTACTGCTGTTGCAGCCGCTGCCAACTGGAGTGGTAACGTCAATGGCAGCTGGTTCTCGAGCGACGGTGTCGACTGGAACCCCATCTCCGACCAAGGTCTTTATTCTACATGGATGCTCCGTGCCTATCTGCCGGTCGACAACACGCAGTACACCCTGACCGTCAATTCCAATAGCCGCCGGTGGGGAACCGTCACGGGTGGAGGCCTGTATCGCTACGGCGAGCCCGCCATCCTCACTGCCATCCCTAAGGAAGGATGCCACTTTGAGAAGTGGAGCGATCAGAACACTCAGAACCCCCGCACCTACTATGTCAAGGGCGACCAGATTATTAGTGCCATTTTCGCCGAGGGCGAGGTAGGAATAGATGAGACTGGAGTACATGATATCAAGGTGTACAATGAAGGCCTCCGACTCTTTGTCCGTGGTGCCGATGGACAAACGGTGAGCGTCTACGATGCCTTGGGACGTTGTGTGTATCATTCCGATCATTACGGCGACAGCGCAGTCACTTTGCCTTCCACCGGTGTATTCATCGTCCGTGTCAATGGCGCTCAGCCCCGAAAAATCACTGTCTTTTAATCCTCTTCTATAAATCCCTTAATTCACTAACCCCATTTTGTCATGGAAAAGAAACAGAATTACACTATCCCCATCATCGTGATGTTCCTGCTGTTTGGTATGATATCGTTTGTCACCAATTTGGCTTCGCCTATGGGGGACATACTCAAGAATCAGTTCAGCATCCCCAATTGGCAGGGCACCTTGGGCGTTTTCGCCAACTTCATTGCCTATGCTATCATGGGCTATCCTGCTGGTTCGCTCCTGCAGCGTCGCGGCTATAAGAAGACCGCTCTCGTGGCCATCGCCGTCGGATTCATCGGTGTCGGCATTCAGACCCTCTCGGGCGTCTTCTGTAGTTTCGGAGTCTATCTGTTGGGTGCCTTCATCGCGGGCTTCAGCATGTGCCTCCTCAACACCGTCGTCAACCCTATGCTCAACCGCTTGGGTGGTGGCGGCAACAAGGGCAACCAGCTCATACAGTTTGGTGGCTCGTTTAACTCGCTGTGCGGCACTGCCGTCATCGTGCTCACCGGCCTCCTGATTCCCCAGGGAATCAAGAATGCAGAAATCAGCAACGTCTTCCCGCTGATGTACACGGCCTTGGCTATCTTCGCACTGGCATTCATCGTCATAGCCCTTACCCAGATTCCCGAGAATGAGGCCACCCAACAGGCGGTTGCTGCCGAAAAAGGTAAGGGGCCCTTGGCCTTCCGCCATTTTGTGTTGGGCGCCATCGCCATCTTCATCTATGTCGGTGTCGAAGTGGGCATCCCCAACGTCATGAACAAGTGGCTCCAAAACCCTGAGCTCAACATCTTGGGCCAAGGAGTGAATGCCGAGGCTATAGCTGGTTCGGTGGCCGCCACCTACTGGCTGCTGATGCTGGTGGGACGCCTGCTGGGCGGCATCGTTGGCAGCAAGGTGTCGGCTCGTGGCATGATCGGCGTGGTGGCGGGTGTGGCCATCGTGCTGGTGCTGGCAGCCATGTTCGTGCCTCTTGTGATGGTTAAATTCCCTGCCTTCAATGGCGCGCAGGGTTTCGGAATGGTGAGCATACCGCTCAGCGCTGCCCTCTTGGCCTGCATAGGGCTCTGCACATCGGTCATGTGGGGCGGCATCTTCAACCTGGCGGTCGAAGGCTTGGGCCGATACACGGAGAAAGCCTCTGGCATCTTCATGGCCCTCGTGTGCGGTGGCGGCATCCTGCCCTTGTTGCAGAACGGTATCGTTGACATCATGGGTCCCACGGGTTATCTGCCCAGCTACTGGGTCATCGTCGCCGGCATGGCCTACATCCTCTTCTATGCCCTTTGGGGTAGCAAGAATGTCAACAGAGACATCCCTACAAAATAGCGCATAAATATCTGCTTATATGAAGGCCGCGGGACGGACGCCCTGCGGCCTTTGGTATATAGTTGCTAGAGATTTGAGCAGTACTCCTCACTCCACCAGCAGACGCTTGGTGGTGGTGCCGGCGGTGGTGCGGACGGAGACCACATACACCCCCTTGGGCAGGTTGCCCACGTCGAAGGTGGCGGCATTGTCGGCGGCCTTCTTTTCCAGCACCATGTGACCTCGCACGTCGTACACCGCCACATGGCTCAGGCTGTATGACGACCGCACCGTCACCAGACCGCTGGCAGGATTGGGAGCCAGCCTCGTGAGCAGCCCCACGATGTCTATCGCCACCGTGTCGGGGACTTGGACGGTGTCCGTGTCGGGCTGGTGGTCGGTGGTGCGCGCCTCTATCAAGGGACTCCATTCGCCGTAGTCCGTTTCCCCCGCACATCGGCCTCGCACGTGCGCCAGATAGGTGGTGGTGGGGCGCAGCCCCGTCAGCGTCACCCGCGGCGTGGTGGTGGTCACGGTGTATACCGTCATCCCGTCGGCCTCGGCATACTCCACCTCCCACTGTGTGGCGTTGCCGCCGTGCCACTCCAGCATGACGCTGCTGTCGGTGGCTTGAACCATGCACACATCCTGCACAGGGTAGCAACGCGTGGTGTCTCTCGGTGTGAGGATGGGGAAGAAGCCGCCCCATTGGGCAGGAATCCGTGCATGATGGTTACAGAAGTCTATTAAGCGTGGTTCTCGATCATTGATGTTCTGATATCTCCATTGTGGGTTTTTACAAGAGGACTCTACCTCGTTCCACCTCGAATTAAAAGAGGCGAGACTATAGACATGAGGAAACCTCACCCCTATAAGAAAGGTGTCGGCAACGGATACCGGCTTGTCAAAATAGAACTCGTAGGAGTAGGTCACGACTGGAGGATAAGGGATTGATTCAAATCCAGAAGGTGGGTACTGCTTGTATTCGAAGAAACGGTACGGATTGTTATGCGGTATCCATTTCACCGAGTCGATGCAGTACACCTCGCCGTTCGACACCCCGAACAGATAGGCGTACAAGCCGAAAACCGAATCCTTTAAATAGTTTATGTTAAGAATATCAGCAAGCGTGTATATGCTGTCAAGGTATTTCCCCGAATTTTCTAATATTTGCGTACCGACTACTCCACCTGTCGTGGCGGCTATACCATATATCCACGTCTGACCCTGTGCCACGTATTCATCAAAGTTGCCGATAGCGGGATGATTACCTGGTGGGACCCACCAATAGTTACTCGTCAATGGGTCTTGCAAAAGCTCATAACCTAAATCCAACAATGCAGACCGTGCAGAATCGGATAAAAAGGCATCATCATAGGTTCTAGCAGACAAATTATGGTGGTTTGAAAAGTGATGGTAAATCGTAGTTCCCCAATAATTGTCAATCTCAAAAGGGTTGTACATATAACAGGTATCAGGATACCTTATCGTGTCCTGTGCGTCCGCGGCTCCAACGGCTAACAATATGGCGGACATTATTAATACTGTTCTTTTCATGACGGTAATGTTGATGGTTATGGCGGGTTCTATTAATTCAATATTAACTCCAGATTATTCAATTTATAGAAATCTCCTTATGTTAGTATGTACAGGGAGCTGTCATTAGGTTCCAGAGATATGTTTCATTACAGGGAACAGAATAGTCAAGTATGGAGGTCGATTCAAATAGATGGCCCCTAATCAATGGCATGGACATGGCGAGCTCCTTGACCGGCTGGTCCTCTATCACGTAACAGGTGGACGCTGGGTTGTTGTACGACACGTCCTTCATTATCCAATAGTCCCCTCCGGCCGCCACTATGTGCTTTGAGTAGAGCCTGTCCAACGAGGTGAAGCTGAGGTGGTTGGTATCGTATATCTTCTCCATGTTGTATGGGAACACTGTCTCATACGGCCTCATAAAACAGAAGGTGTGTATCAGTGATGTGAGGGGCGTGTGGGTCTGGTTCAGTAGCAGCACCAGCCGCTGGATGTCGGGCAGATATGTCATCTCGTAGATGTCGTCCTTGTCTTGAAGTTCAAACACCTGCGCACAGGGCATGTTCATCGTCATCAGGTTCACTACCCGCATCTGTAGTTCGTCCGTGCCCGTTCCGTTGTTGAACACTGATGCCACCGCGATGGTGTCCTCGTTCATCTTGCAGGCGTAGAAGGCCACCTTCCCAGGTGGGCTATTGTAGTAAAAGATGTTGCCAAAGGTACCTAGCACATTGTTCTTGCTGCAACGGTGGATAATCAGCTCATCCGCGGCAGAGAAAGACACCACCGCCACATAGTTGTTTGTCACCACCACGTCGCAAGGGAATTCATAATAGGGATATACGTCATGGAGAATCAAGTTCCCCTCATAGTTAAAGGCCCCAGACTGATAAGTGTATTCGACTATGATTTGGGCATCGCAGCTTGTATAGGAGTAGCAGGGGTACGCATAGGGCGGTACATCGGTGTTGGAATACCATGTTTCGCCGATTGCCACCAGATGGATGGTTCCCCCATAATCAGTGTATGCCGCTAGCCGCCACAGCCGGGTGATGAGGGAAGGCTGCACATAGAAGTTCAGCAGCTGAATATGTGGGGCCTGACTTTCGATGTCGCTGATGGTGGCATGACCCAGAAAGGCTTCTTTAGAGTTTCGGTCATAGCCGCAGAAAAAGACGTCATTGTCCAAAATGCGGATGTCGGCAATTTCGTGGTGGTCGTCCAGCTTGGCGGTTGTGATGTTGATCGGATCCACGCACGCCAGACAGTAGTTCGCCCCGTCATAGTAGGAGGCTATGGCCTTCTGGTCGTTCACAGTTCGGACTACAGCGTTGGACGGGGTAAAGCTGATGCCACCCAGTGCGTAATTGAACAATATCTGCCCTTCGGCAGAAGGAGGCTGCATTACATAAAGTGCTGTAAACGCCACTGTTAAAAGCAAAGATCTCTTCATAACGACAGGTATTTCTGCCCGCAAATATACACTTTTTTTTTTGAATTGTAAAAAGAAATGTAAGAAAAAAGGACGAAGAAGAGGCGTGTCCGAGGTAGAATCCATAACTTCTGATGGTTTCCAATCATTTTTTTCTTCTGTGTGAAAAAAAAGTCGTATCTTTGCAGTCCACATCTGAGTAGCTCGGTTCCTACCAATCGGGTATTGCCCAGTGTGTTATGTATGGTTTAACCAGGGTGGGTAGGCATCCGCAGAAGCAAAAAATCTCACACATGGATTACAAAAATGTGCAGCCGTTAGCAGATTTCGACTGGAGTGCTATCGACAAAAAAGAAGAAGTCAACAACGAACAAGCTCAAAAGATGGCTGAGCTGTATGAGCAGACCTTTAACGCCTTCACCGAACAGGAGGTCATCGAAGGTACTATCGTCAGCATCACCGACCGCGAGGCCGTGGTGAACATCGGATTCAAGAGCGACGGCGTCATCCCCGCATCCGAGCTGCGCTACAACCCCGACTTCAAAGCTGGCGACAAAATCGAAGTCTACGTTGAGAGCCAAGAAGACTCCAACGGTCAGCTGCTCCTGAGCCACAAGAAGGCCCGCATCCTCAAATCATGGGAGCGCGTCAACCAGGCCTACGAAAGCCAGGAAATCATCACCGGTTACGTCAAGAGCCGCACCAAGGGCGGTCTCATCGTCACCGTGTTCGACAACATCGAGGCCTTCCTCCCCGGTTCGCAAATCGATGTCAAACCCATCCGCGACTATGATGTCTTCGTCGACAAGACCATGGAATTCAAAGTCGTCAAAATCAACTACGAATACAAAAACGTCGTTGTCAGCCACAAGGCCCTCATCGAAGACGAAATCGAAGCCCAGAAAGCCGAAATCATCAGCCACCTCGAGAAGGGTCAGGTCCTGGAAGGCACCGTCAAGAACATCACCCCCTATGGCGTGTTCATCGACTTGGGTGGTGTCGACGGCCTGGTTCACATCACCGACCTCAGCTGGGGCCGCGTGTCCGACCCGAAGGACATCGTCGAGCTTGACCAGAAAATCAACGTCGTCATCCTCGACTTCGACGAGGCCAAGCACCGCATCGCCCTCGGCCTCAAACAGCTCACTCCTCATCCTTGGGATGCCCTGGATCCCAACCTCAAGGAAGGCGACCACGTCAAAGGTAAAGTCGTCGTCATCGCCGACTACGGTGCCTTTGTGGAAGTGGTGCCCGGCGTCGAAGGCCTCATCCACGTCAGCGAGATGAGCTGGAGCCAGCACCTCCGCAGCGCTCAGGACTTCCTCAAAGTGGGACAAGAGGTGGAAGCCGTCATCCTCTCCCTCGACCGCGAGCAGCGCAAGATGAGCCTCGGCCTCAAGCAGCTCATGCCCGACCCCTGGCTGACCATCACCGAGAAATAC
>JAFRXG010000099.1:0-59132 GCA_017441565.1 Bacteroidales bacterium
CATGATAGTAGTTCTTTGACATCTAATAAGCAGACTACTGCTAAGATGTATCAGTTGTGAATTGCTTAAAAAGGTAACATGATAGTAGTTCTTTGACATCGGATAATAAAAAGAAGTAAAAGCAACCAAGTTGTGAATTGCTTAAAAAGGTAACATGATAGTAGTTCTTTGACATCCCGCAGGAAATGAACACAGACGATTTTATTGTTGTGAATTGCTTAAAAAGGTAACATGATAGTAGTTCTTTGACATCCCTCATCAGATTATCGATTGGTACAAACTGGTTGTGAATTGCTTAAAAAGGTAACATGATAGTAGTTCTTTGACATCACGATGTCAATAATGGTTTGAGCTACAACGCTTCATGTTGTGTCAGGAGCTAAAAAAATCCCGTCTGTTTGGGCGGGATTTTTTATTGGTAAGTGAGTTTTTTCGGATTCTAAATGGGTCTAAAAGAGTTCAAGCTGCTGTCCGGGAGCGTTGGGCTCAACTTCTTTTCTGCATGTATATAGTTCTATGTTGGCGAATTGTTTGTCGGTGATGGCTAGGCATCCCACCTGTCCGTATTGCGGTAGCATGGCTTTCACACGTCGCAGGTGTACGTCGGCATTTTCACGGCTGGCGCAGTGGCGCACATAAATGGAGAATTGGAACATGGTGAAACCGTCGGCAAGTAGGTTCTTGCGAAAGTCGGCAGCGGCTTTGCGTTCTTTTTTTGTGTCGGTTGGCAGGTCGAAAAAAACAAGCAGCCACATGATGCGGTATTCGGAAAAGCGGTCCATCACATGTCGGGATAGCTTATTCTGCGGATTTCACCGGAGAAACAGCGAGCAAGGGATGCGGTGGTTTGGCTGGCGGCCACCATGAGTGGGCTGCGTTGTCCGCCAATATGCACTTCGAGGGTGGGTATGGTGAGGAGCGACCGTTTGAGGTCGGTGGTCAGTTCTTCGGTGTTTGGAGATTGGCTCATGGTTTGGACGACAAGGCGGTCGACAAAGGGGCGGTAGGGTTCCATTATGTCGTCGGCAAGGCAGTAGGCGTTGTAGCGGTTGTGGTGATGGATGCCGAGTGTGGGGAGGAGTCCGCTGCTGACTAGTGCACGGGCGATAACGGCACGTAGTACGGCGTAGCCATAGTTGAAGAGGTTGTTGGGGTAGTTGCCCTCGCGGCTGCGGGTGAAGTTGTCGAGGTCGGGCAGCAGATGGCTCCAATAGAAGGCTGCAGCACGGCCTTCGAGATTGGTGCTGTCGCCTGAATGTACGTCGGCTGCCCATTGCTGCATGTTGCCAGTCTCGATATTGTGGAGTTCGCGCAGCAATGAGGCTTGGTTGAGTATTTTCTGTTGGACGGTTTGTTGCCACAGCTGTTTGCGTAGGGGTAGGGAGGAGGATAGCTGGTCTTGAAAACGTTCGCTTTGTACGGTGTGCCCCTCCAGTGGGAGCATAAGGCCTACGGGCATGTGCCTGTCGTCGCAGGTGATGACAGAGGCATTATTGTCGAGCAGGGCTGCTAGGACTCCGTGGGTGATGGTGATTTGCTGACAGTCGAGCACCACGATGCCGATGTCTTCAATAGGGACGGTGGCTTGTCGTTCAGGTTCGTCGCCATGTTTGTCCAACCGCACTACCAGCTGCCTGTTTTTTACGGAGAGATAAGCAGGATTGGAGAAACAGAGTGTGCGTTTAATCATATCGGTTAGTTATTTGAAGATGATATTACCGAGGCGGTCAATCTGGATTGGAACGCAGTGGTCGCGTATCATTCTGTTGGAATCATCCTTTTGGGTTTTGTTGGGGGAGCCAAATTCTTTTTTATCCAATATGATGTTAGCCACATTGATGGGAATGCAGTAAAAGTGTCCATCATCAAATGATCGTACTCGAAAGAGATTTGAAGGATGAATGTCGTAAGGGTTAGAGTACTCTTCTGAAGATGGCATGTACACAATATCTCCTGCGGATAAGATGTATTTTATTGTGCAGTCCTCGGGAAGAAGGCCAGGTTGATTCTTTTCAGTGTCTTTCTGATAGTTCTTTAGGAATTCTTCCAGGTGTTCTCTCCATTGACTTCCATATTTCTTTTGGCATTCAACGGATACCTGTAGCTCGACAACCAAGAAGTTGCGTTTTGTGTCGTTACCATTTGTATAAATGACATAGTGAAGGTTTTTCCCATCGTCTCCATTATAGAATTTGTGAGACTTTAAAGCTTTGTTCGAAAGGTTAAACTTTTCGCCTTTTGTAAAAACGCGTACTTTCTTTATAGGGAGATGCATTTTTCCGTCGTTTAAGAAAGTTATGTTTGCATTCATACGCTCAATGCCCTCAGGGCTAAAGGCTTTTTGTGGGTCTCGACACTCATTTACAAGATGATGTAATAGAATCTTTTGAATTCCAGTGTCAGTGATTTTTTCAATTTTACTTATGGCATCCGCCTCATTATTTATATTACTAAGGTATTTATGAAGTTCGTTATTAAATCGTGTGGCAAAATAGCGGTTGTTAGTATCCTTTGTATAATAGTAAACTTCAATCTCGCCGTCTGCAGCTTCGCTCCAGATGTCTTTGTATTTGTTGAGGTATTCTATGATTTGTTTGGAGGTGTAGTGTAGGGCTATTTTTTCTTTTATCTTGTCTTTTAGTTCACGGCTGACAATGCTGTCGGGATTGGCGATAGCCTCTTTTATTTTGACCTTTTTCTTGAGTTGTAGATTGACCTCTCCATATACGGTTTCCTTGTGCAGGGGTTTGCGTATTGCCCAGTTATCACCTTTTTGTTGTTGCACAATGATATGTTTGCCGCCTTGTATTATTGTGTAGTGGTTGGAGGTTTTGTTGATGACACGGAGGTTTTGTTTGAAACTGACGATGATGCCTTGGAGCGTATGATATACGTCTTCGGTGAAGGTGGGCCAGGGTTTATAGAATTCGGTAAAGCGTGAACGCTTTTGCCCGCTGGAGTCTACGTCGTATTTTATTTGTCGGAGCTTGTGCTGAAGGCCGTATCGTTTCTTGTTTTCGGAAGATTCGTTGTTGAGTAGGTTCACATGGTCGCGGGTGGCACAAGCTATCACAATGGCATCCATGGCATGATGGCGGTGGTCAATGCGTTTCTTATTAAAACCTTGTCTCAATTCGATGGGCACAGAGGGGATGGTGTGGCCGTTGGCAGTAGTTGTGGTGTAGTCGGTGGTACCGGTGATATGGTTGAGACGTTCGAAGCGAGGCAAAATGATTCGGTTCCAGACATCGTCAATGCCCCAGTCGTGTTTTAGACGGTCGGTGATGGGTCCATTGCAGGGGATGACATTCTTTGAGGTGGCTGAATTTTCAAGATCGCCGTCTTCCTCTTCGGTGCGCACAATGTTGGACAAAAGGTGCATCATTAAACGGCTGATATAACGACTGTCGTTCATTTGGCGGTTGATGAAGTCTTCGGGTAGGTCGTCCAGCATGAGGTTTTCTAGCTTCTTTGGATTTCCGGCATAAATCCTCTTTATGAGTTCTTCGTATTGGGGGATGGTGAGTATCTTTACCGTTCCTCCGAGGCTTAAGGGTACTTCCTCGTCAGCATGCATGGAAATAAACTCATGACCCAGCTCTCGGTCTTTAAGTTGGTTGACTTCGGCTTCGCAAATGACTTTGTTGGAAAAAGAATCGTCGAACCAACGGCTTTGGGGAATGATGTGTTCTATTTGGTAGGCAGGGGTGAAAAGTTTTGCCAGTGGGATGGCTTTGCCAGTGTATGGGGATATGTATTTTTGGTCAAGCCAAAGTTTGTACCGAATGATTTCTTTATGGGTGGGCTGGTTTTTGGGAGTAGTGAATCTTTTCTTTATATCTTGAATGTCTTCGGGGATGTCGATTCCGCTATGAAATGCTCCGTCTTCATATATTTTCAGTATTTCTTGCTGCGAAGGCGATTGTGGACGTACGTTTTCTACTGAGAAATCAGGATTCATCAGTTCCATGAGTAGAAGCCTTATCCTTTGGTTGGTTGCTTCACCTTCTGAAATAACTTTTGTCAGTCGTTCACGTTCGGATTTGGTTTTCTTCAGTTCTCGGCCTAATTCGATGTGTATCTCGTCAATATGACCTACCTGCCGCCAGATGTCTCTTACGACTCGGAGGCTTTCTGTTACCACCTGTTCCACGACAGGGTTGTTCAGAGAGTTGTGGCGGAACTGGCTAAGGAATTGGTCAATGTCTTCTGGCTTGTTCCATTTCTGGGCATCAATGGCTTCGGAATGGCGGTTGTAGACAAGGTAACAAGCTTGCCAGGTGTTGAGGCCTTGGCATTGGTTTATGTTTTCAATTCCTTCGAAACGTTCGCGTACAGAGGCAGTAAGGGTGGCATCAGATTCTCCAGTGATGATGTGTTCGATGCGGCGACAGGTGTTTTTGTCTATGGCTTCAGCATTCCAATATCTGCCTCTACGCATAAGGGGTAGCAGGCGACTGATTGCTTTTGCAGAATAGGCACCATAGTCTTTCTCCTTATAGATGGTCAGTTTGTCAAATGCCTGAACAAAAGACTCGGTTTGAACTGCGTTCCATTCTTGATGTCGGGCAAAAGTGTGTAGAGCATCCCTATATTGTTTTTTGTCGTCAACGGAATAGAGAATGTGCCAGAGTTGCTCCTCTGTTTCATTAGTTAAAAAAGCACTATCAATTTTGGCTTTTTTGAGACCGCCCAATAGGATGGAATGGGTCTCGCCAGCTGGATAATCTTTGTCTTGAACATAATTCCACCGGTATTTAGGGAGTTCGTTCTTTCCAATTTTGAAGTATTTGAATAGGTCTTTCTGCCCGATAGTCTTTACTGTGGTAAGAAAGTCATAGAGCTTGGCATAAACCTCTCCGTCGGGCAGTAGTGTCGAGGTGATGTCTTCTCCTTCTTTGAAGAATCGAAGATTAGAAAGAAACTGCCAAAGACGGAACTCCTGATATAGCGGATGTGATTTGGGGATGCATTTAATTGGTTTGCTTCTTAACTCTCCAGATGATGGGTCTTTATATTGAATAATCTCGAAGGGGCAGTTGGCGATAAGATGTTTCTTTGTTTTCAGAGGACGCTGGTAGAAGAGGATGTCGTCTGCCAAAAGGTAGACGAAGTCCCTGTTATCAATGCTGTTGCGATAAGAAATATTGCTGGGGTATAGTTCCTCAATGCAACGGGCGTATAGCTCTCTGTCGTTCAGTTCTGGGTGGAACTTCTTCTGTGAGTCTAATATCATGCACAGTTCATCGTAGTAGAACTTCCTGTCGACGGTTTGAACTAGTTCGCCAATGATTTTCTTGTCGGGATTGTGCAGCAAGCTTTGATAGATATATGAACCGATGGTATGGTGGCTTTCTGTGATATCGTGTTCGGTCTTGATTTTGCGTAAGCCCCAATCACCTTCTTGCGGGGCACTTAGTTTAGGCAGCTCAGTCTTACGGTTGCCATCTTTGTCAAGCTTGAAGGTGGCTATAAAACTTCGGGTTTTACCTTCCCAGTCAGGTTTGACGAGGAAGGGGCGTTGGAGAACCCAACCGTTTTCAAGGGTTATGTTGAACAAAGAGCCACCTCCTTTTCTGGGTTCGCCAGAGTCTTCAACTTTGATTACTTTCAGTTCGAGATACGATTTTTCCTCGTTCTTACCCTCGGCATTGTTCATTGCATCATCATCTTTGCCTCGCAATTGGTAGTAGCCACGTTTTTGATTGAACTGCATGAGCAGCCATGCCAGTTCCTCTTTACTGATGGGTTGGGAGAGGGCTTTCTGTCGCAGATAGTATATCGTCCAATCGTATGGCACTTTTTGGTTGATGCCGACTTTATGAAAATCTGCTATCATTTCTTCAAATGAAGATTTGAACAGGAATTCGGTTTTTCCGTCTTTGTCCTCACGCCATGCTAGTTTTATTTCCTTATCTTGGGGTAGTTTGCCATAACGTGACAACTGTGAGGCATAGTGTTCTGGTAGGAAGTCTAAAATTCTTAGCACTCGCAATAACCTCTCTCTCCTCAAAAGAAATCGTTCGTGTAAACGGCGCGCTCCTCTAGTTTGTGTTCGGTCAGCGGTAAATGATATGGATTTACCTTTTTCGAAATCCCCCAGGCGACCAGCATCCATGGGTATAATGCGGGAGCCAGCTGCTTCTATGCGGTTCATTTCGTTGTCAATAACAGCCCAACCAATGCTGTTTGTACCTAAGTCGAGACCTACAATCTTTGCCATTTCTTTGATTTTTTGAAAATGCAAAATTACATATTTTTTTTGAAAATGCAAAATGCTCTGCTGTGAGGAATTGCGGCGGGGGTGGAGATAAATAGAAAAAACGAGCCAGGAAAAGCGGACTTTTTCTGGCTCGTGGTATGCCAAGTGAGGCTTTGCTCTGTTTTAGATGCGGTTGTTAGAAGATGATGCGGTGGGTGAGGCTGATGTAGCCGACTTTGCGGACCATGGCGCCGAGGTCGTAGGCGGTGTAGCTTTGGTTGAGGAAGTTGTGGAGGGGCATGGAGAACATGAGCAGGGTGATGTGGTTGCTGCTGCCGGAGCGGTAGGTGAGGGTGCGGTAGGTGAGGCTGAAGTCGAGGCCCCAGCCGTTGGCGAACATGTCTTTGTCGGGGTCGCCCCAGCTGGTCCAGCTGCCGCTGGCACCGACGACTTGGTCGTAGTAGACACCGGCTTCAACAGCCGTCTTTTCGCCGCCGATGATGAGGCCGCAGCGGGGCTGCACATAGAAGGCACGGAGGTTCTGGTCGAGGGTCTTGAAGCAGATTTCCTGACTTTTGTAGTAGGCGCCGGCATAGATGCCTACCAGGGTGGGCGACCAAGAGAGGTCGACGCCTACGCCCCAGTCGCCGATGCGCTTGATGGGGTTGCTGAAGGCGCGGTGGTAGGGGCCGTAGATGCTGTTGGGGTCGGCAAAGCCTTCTTTGGCCATCCCGACGGGGAAGACGAGGTCGGCACTGGGGATGAGTGCCTCGAAAAGGGTTTCGTCCTCGGTGCCTCCGTTGGTGAGGAAGTAGGTGAGGACGCCGTCGGCGGTGTTGTAGAGAAGGTAGGTCCAGTAGTTGGTCGACCAGGCGCGGGTGTTGAAGGTGAATTGATTTTTCGTTGTCTGAGCGAAGGACTCAAAGGCAACCATAACAGTAAGAATTACAATTAATAGTGCTTTCTTCATGTTGTTCTGATTTTAAGTCTTTGTGTCTGCAAAGTTACGAATATTTTTTGACACTGCGTTTTTCGTTGTGCCGTTTTTCGTGTTTGCGGGAGAAAAAAAGTGGCTATGTGCGAAAAAAGATGTATTTTTGCACGTTCAAAAAAGATTGAATCATGGTATCATTTTTAGTTGCTATTGTGCTTTTAGTGCTTGGTTATCTGATATATTCCAAGGTGGTGGAGCGCATCATCGAAGTGGATTCCAAGCGTCCGACGCCCGCAGTGGCACACCCCGACGGGGTGGATTATGTGCCTATGAAGGCATGGCGTATTTATCTAATCCAGTTTCTAAACATCGCAGGGGTGGGGCCTATTTGCGGAGCCATCATGGGGGCGCAATTCGGCTCGGCCTCGTTTCTGTGGATTGTGTTCGGCAGTATCTTTGCCGGTGCCGTGCATGACTTCATCGCGGGATTTATATCAATACGCAGAGATGGCGCTTCGCTGCCCGAAATCCACGGCGCGTATCTCGGCAATGGGGCGAAGCAGTTTATGCGCGTTTTTACCGTGCTGCTGATGATATTGGTGGGTGCGGTGTTTGTGAATACCCCGGCGGTGCTGCTGAATAACAACTTCACTCCTGGCTGGAATGTGTTCGTGTGGGTGGGCATCATCTTTGCCTATTATCTCATTGCCACCCTGCTGCCTATCGACAAGCTGATTGGCAAGATTTACCCCATCTTCGGCTTCTTGCTGCTGGGTATGGCGTTGGCCATCGTGGTGGCATTTGTGGTGTATCGTCCTCCGCTGCCGGAGCTGTGGGATGGCTTGCAGAACCAGCATCCCGACGCGAAGCATAACCCCATATTCCCCATGATGTTCATCAGCATTGCCTGTGGTGCTATCAGCGGTTTCCATGCCACCCAGTCGCCTTTGATGGCGCGCTGCATGACCAATGAGAAGCAGTCGCGGCCGGTGTTCTACGGCGCGATGATTACCGAAGGTGTAGTGGCCCTCATTTGGGCGGCGGCGGCAACGGTGTTCTACCACGACCCGCAGCTGCAGCCGCTGACCGTCAACCCGGCGACGGGTGCCACCTTGGGCGGCAATGCCATGGTGGGCGTGATTGCCAACGCTTGGTTCCCGAAGGCTATAGCGGTAATATGCGTGCTGGGTGTTATTTCAGCGGCTGTCACTTCGGGCGACACGGCATTGCGGTCGGCGCGGCTGATAGTGGCGGATTTCCTGCACTATGAGCAGAAGCCCATCAAGAACCGCTTTTTCGTGGCACTGCCTATCTTCGCTATCACGGCGGGGGTACTGGTATATTCGCTGATTGATGCCAAGGGGTTTGACGTGATATGGCGTTACTTCGCATGGAGCAACCAGGTGCTGGCGACGGTGACGTTGTGGACCATTACGGTGTATCTGTGTCTGAGGCACAAGCCCTATGTCATCACGCTGCTGCCTGCTATGTTCATGACCATGGTGACGGGCTGTTTCCTGTTTGTGGCGGAGAAGGAAGGGCTGGGCTCTTTCATCCCCCGCTGGCTGGGATACACGATAGGGGCGGTCATCACGTTGGGAGCCACCTGTCTTTTTGCCATTTGGGCTAAGAAGCACAAGGGCGCAGCGGAGGAATAGAGGAGACGGGCGGACTTCCGTTTCCGAGGATGGCACATCGCTTTTTGGAGATGCCATACAATTTTTTTGCATCTTCGTCGTTATCATTCAAGAAAAAGTTGTATCTTTGCAATGTATTTTATATAGGGTAATATTGTTTAAAATGAAGAAATACATCGTTTTATCATTGGTGCTGCTGGTGGCTGGCACGGCCTTTGCCGGCAACAAGCCGCGCAAATCATCGCGTCAGGAAATGGGCATTAACGGAAATGCTGTCTATGTGATTGAATACACTTATGACATCCATGGTGGCCGCAACGGCGGCCGTAGGCTGATGTGTGTTGACTCAATCACGTTCGACAAGCGTGGTAATTTCCAGGACAAATACCGTACAAAAGACGGGGAATACACATGGTATTCCTACTATTTTGACGTTCACGGCTATGCCTTGGGTTGGAACGAGTATAATCGCGCCAAGGAGCTGACAGGCCGTACCGCCTATCTGAACGATAAGAACGGTAACCGTATCGAGCGTACCGTGTTCATGGGCGACCACATGACAAAGAAAGAGACATCGCGCTATGAGAACAACCGTCTGGTTGAGGAGCAGAGCTTTGCCCCCGACGGCACAATGACCGAGAAGCGCGTGTACAAATATGATGCCCAGGGCAACAACTCGGAGATGGAATTCTACGATGCCGACGGCGAGCTGATGCAGCGCTATCTTTACAAGTATGACAGCCACGGCAACCGCATCGAGTGGCGTTTCTATGATGCCGACGACTTCCTGGTGGCTCTCACCACTTATTACTACGACGACCACGACAACCTTATCGAGCTCTCGTCGTTCAACTATGACGAGCACTTGAACTGGAAGCACAGCTATGTGTTCGAATATGACGAGGACGACAATTGGGTGCGCCAGACCATCTATCGCAACAACGTGGCCTATCAGGTCATCGAGCGCGAGATTGCATTCCCAGCATATTAACATATAAAACCTTAAAAGTATGCCGACTGTAAGAAATATGAAACGTACGAAAGTCATCGTCGCCATCATCTTCAGTGCAGCTATCATTGGCGCAGTGTGGATTGGCGGTCATTATCTCAACAAGGCTCGAGGCCATGCCAAGACTGTCTCTGTTGTGGGGATGGCCGAGCGGGACTTCGTGTCGGATCTTATCGTCTGGAGAATGTCGTTTGACGTGCTCAACATGGACATGAAGAGCGGGTACAACGAAATCAAGGATGTCAGCAAGACGGTTCGCGACTACCTTGTGAGCAAGGGCGTGAGCGAAGACGAAATAGACTTCCAGGCCATCACGTGTGACAAGGAGACGGAGTACCACTACAATACAGAGACCCATCAGTCCTATTACACCTTTGCAGGATACCGGCTGACGCAGGTGGTGAAGGTGGAGAGCAACGATGTGGACAAGGTGGAGAAGATTTCCAGAGAGATAGCCGAGCTGCTCGACAAAGGCATCCAGATGAATACGAACAATCTGTCGTACTACTACACCAAGCTCTCCGACCTTAAGATTGAGATGCTTGCCGAGGCTACAGAGAACGCCCGCAACCGTGCCGAGACCATCGCCAAGAGTGCCAAGGCTCGCTTAGGCGGCCTTCAGACAGCCAATATGGGTGTGTTCCAGATTACTGCCCCCAATTCGAGCGACGAGGAATACAGCTGGGGCGGCACCTTCAACACCACCTCCAAGAAGAAACGTGCCAGTATCAATATGCGTCTGACCTATTATGTGAAATAGGGCAGCCTAGTGCACAAGACTATAAGACGTGCCTGCCGTGAGTGGCGACACGTCTTTTTTTTAGATTCAAAAAAGCTAGTGATATGAAGCGAATGTTATTTTCCATAATGCTGTTGTGCCTTATGGCCAGCGGGCAGGCTCCGGCATTGGGGCAGAATGCGGCAGTGTCTGACGGCGACATTGTTATCCTATACGAGAATGATGTGCATGGGGCCGTAGAGGGCTATCCGCTGATGGCAGCGATGCGCGATGAGATGCGGCAGAAGACCCCTTATGTGTCGGTGGTGTCGTGTGGTGATTTTCTGTCGGGCACCTCCTTGGGTTCGGTGTCGCATGGAAGATATATCGTGCGGATGATGAATGCTGTGGGATATGACTATGTGACGTTGGGCAACCATGAGTTTGACTTCGGAATCGATACGATGAACCTACGTATGTCGCAGCTGACCGCTACCACACTGTGCTGCAATTACTCCGACTTGAGAGACGGCAGCAGCCGTTTCAAAGGGTATGAGATAAGGCAGTATGGGAGTGTGTCGGTGGCCTTTGTGGGCTTGACCACTCCCCATGTTCCGACATCAAGCACCCCAATATATTTTCAAGACAGCACCGGGAATTGGTTATACACCTTCTATGCCCAACAGTTGGAGTTGGTGCTACAGAAGGCTGTGGACGATGCCCGCAGTCATGGGGCTGACTATGTGGTGGTGTTGTCGCATGTGGGAGAGGTGGATTTGCCAGGCATAGTGGAGGCCACCCGCGGCATAGATGTGGTGCTTGACGGGCATTCGCATAGTGTGATACCCCAAAGCATACTTTACAACCGTGATGCCCAAGAGGTGCTGTGGACCTCTACGGGCTCCCGCTTCAAATATATCGGGCGGCTGGTCATCACCCCTCAAGGGAAGATGTGGAGCGAACTGCTGCCCACCAGTCAGATGACGCTGCCCCTGACGGCTGTTGCCGACACTCTTCGCGCCATTCGTCAGGAGTATGCTGCGGTGGGCCAGCGCGAAGTGGGCAGGAGCGACGTTCAGCTATGGCGTAAAGGCAGGGAAGGCGACTATGTAGATTCGCCTCTGGGCAATTTCTTCAGCGACGCATTCCGCGCCCTCACCCATGCTGAGGTAGGGTTGGCCAATGCGGGCGGCATACGGTGTGACATTGACAAGGGACAGCTGGTGTTTGACGACATCTTCTCTGCCGCGCCGTTCGACAACCGGCTGTGTCTGGTGGAGATGAGCGGAGAAGCTTTGATGGATGCTTTGGAAATGGGGTGTCGGCGGTGGCCGAAGATTGGCGGCGGGTTCCTCCATGTGTCGGGACTGATGTATACAATAGACACCACTGTCCGGTCGACGGTGGTATGCGACGAGAACGACGTGTTTATGCGTGTGGGCAGCGACCGTATGGTGAAGAATGTGAGGGTGTGGGATGCTGAAAAACAGCAATACCTGCCCCTAGATTCTCAGCGCATCTACCGTGTGGCGGGTTGCGACTACACGCTGCTGCAACAAGGCGACGGACATGTGTTCCGTGGCATCAAAGTAACCCGGCAGAACATCTGTTCGGATGTTGAAGCCCTAGAAGTTTATCTGCGAGACTGTTTGAATGGGGTGGTAGGCGACCGCTACGCTCACACCCAAGGAAGAATCAAGGTGAATTAACCAAAGCCGCATCATACGGATAGGCGCGACGAGTCGTTTTTTGGCTCGGCAAACCTGCGTCGGCCCTCTGGCAGTTGAAAACGAGGGGCTTCCAATAGGAAATTGTTAAATTTGTTAGTAATATGAGGGGAAGTGGTTGTACATTGGGATTATTTTCGTATTTTTGCACTTTATTAGAATAATGAAAACAATAGTACATATATGAATATCAGACTGCGTCTCATATTGATGAATTTCCTGGAGTTCGCCGTGTGGGGAGCCTATCTCACCTCGATGGGCGGCTTTCTCTATGGGGCAGGACTCGTGGATAAGATATGGCTCTTCTTTGCCGTCCAAGGCATAGTCTCCATCTTCATGCCCGCCTTGATGGGTATTGTGGCGGACAAATGGATTCAGGCACAGAAGGTGTTGTCGCTCTGCCATGGCTTGGCAGGAGTCTTTATGATTGCTGCTGGGGTCTATGCGATGATGAATGCGGGTGATATTCAGTTCGGGCCATTCTTTGCGTTGTATACAATAAGTGTGGCTTTCTTTATGCCCACTATCGCCATTGCCAACTCGGTGGCCTATACGGCACTGGATGTGGCGGGGCTTGACTCGGTGAAGCATTTCCCCCCCATTCGCGTGTTCGGTACGATAGGGTTCATCTGCTGCATGTTGGCAGTCAACTTCATCAAGAATGGTCAGGGGGTGCAGTTTCAGCATTCGCACGAGCAGTTCCTGCTTTCGGGGGCGTTGAGCTTGGTGCTGTGCGCCTATGCGCTTACACTGACTCCTTGTCCCTGTCTTGGAAAAGACAAGCCTTCGCGCTCGTTTGCTGAAGCATCGGGACTAAGTGCCTTCCGTCTTTTCAAAGAGCGCAAGTTTGCCATCTTCTTCCTTTTCTCCATGTTCTTGGGGGCATCACTGCAGATTACCAACGGCTATGCCAATTCTTATATCACCCATTTCCGCGAGGTGCCGGAGTTTGCAAACACCTGGGGCGCCCACAATGCCAATGCGCTCATCTCATTGAGCCAGCTGTCTGAAACCTTGTGCATCCTGCTCATCCCCTTCTTCCTGCGGAAGTTCGGCATCAAGAAGGTGATGCTCATCTCGATGGTGGCATGGGTGCTGCGGTTCGGGCTCTTCGGCGCGGGCGATACGGGCAGCGGGGTGTGGATGCTCATCCTAAGCTGCATCGTCTACGGCGTGGCCTTCGACTTCTTCAATATCTCCGGCTCCCTATATGTGGAATATGCCACGTCGGACGATATCCGCTCGTCGGCTCAAGGACTCTTCATGCTGATGACCAACGGGCTGGGCGCCACCCTCGGCACCTGGGCAGCGGGCCTGGTGGTGAACCACTATGTGGCCTTTGCCGACGTGCCCAACTGGAGTGCCGCATGGTACATCTTTGCAGCCTATGCATTGGTTGTCGCCGTACTCTTCACCCTGTGCTTCAAGGACGAGAAGTTTCCTGAGACGAACAAACGTTAGAACTATCCCTTGTGAAAACCTTCTATAGAACATAATGTCAATTAATCAATTTATTAATCCTAAAAATCAGTATTATGAGTAAGACTATTAAAAGTTTGCTTGTCGTCCTCTTTGGCGTACTGTTTGCTACAACAGTGCAAGCCCAGTCGACAACTGCTACCATTGCCGGTCACATTACCGATGCCAATGGAGGTCTCCAAGATGCGGTGATTACTGCTGTCTACACCCCTACAGGAATCACCTATCATGCTTTCTCCGGCCGTGATGGCGTTTACCGCATCAACAATGTTGTTGCTGGCGGACCTTACACCATCAAGGTCGAAATGATGGGCCACCAGCCCTATGTGGTTACCAACGTGCATGCTCCTCTGAGTGGAACGATTGTGGTTAACTGCATACTGAAAATCTCTGCCACCACGCTGGAACCGGTGTCGGTGGTTGCCGAGGGCATCAACAACAACATGAATGTCCAAAATTCGGGTGCCAACACCTTGATTGATAATCAGACCATGCAGAACATCCCCACGACCAGCCGCAGCATGAACTACATCATGAAGCTCACCCCGCAGGCCTCTGTGGTGGGTGGCGGCTTTGCAGCCGGTGGTGGCAACTACCGTGGTTCGACGGTGACGGTTGACGGAGCCTCGTTCAACAACGCCTTTGGTATCGGCTCCAACCTCCCCGCCGGCGGCAGCCCCATCTCGCTGGACGCTATCGACCAGATTTCCATTAACCTTACACCTTTCGATGTCCGTCACAGCGGTTTCCAAGGCGGTGCCATCAACGTGGTAACCAAGCACGGTAGCAACGAGTGGCATGGATCATTGTACAACTATTATACAAGTAGTAAGATTGAAGGTAAACTGGTAGACGGCAATGAGTTGTCTAGTAGTGAAACACTTGATGATGTAATGGGTCTTACTTTAAGTGGTCCTATTATCAAAGACAAACTCTTCTTCTTCTTGAATGCTGAGTATAAGTTGGAAGGAGATGCAGGTACTACACGTCAGGCTCGTGCCGATTCTAATGCTGCCTGGGGTGGTAGTACAAGCTTTAACAGACCTACCGTAGATCGTATGAATGAGATAAAGGACTACCTTTATAATACATACGGTTACGATGCTGGCGATTATCAGAACTATTCATTGGGTACTCCTGATTATAAGGTGTTGGCACGTTTGGATTGGAACATCAATGCCAATAATACTTTCAATGTTCGATTCAGTCGCACCCGAAACTACACCTCTAATTCGCCATCAAACTCGATGAGCCCGATAGGTAAAAATCCCAAAACCACGTTCAATATTAATGGCGTCGATTATGTCGTTGATAGAAATGATCAAGGGCGTCAGTCGTACTATACATTGTTCTTCGAATCTGCACGTTATTTCCAAGAGCAGAACTTTACTTCTGTGGCAGCGGAGTTGAACAGCCGTATTTTCAACGGTAAAGGTACCAATATTCTTCGAGCCACTTGGTCTTATCAAGATGAGGCCCGTTCGTTGGGCAAAGGCCTTTTCCCGACGGTGGATATTCTCGAGCCATATATTGATGATGATGGAGTGCAACAATATGCTTTCTACACAACCTTTGGTGTTGACCCATTCTCATTCAATAATTCCCGCCGAGTCAATACGTACAATTTCACTGATGAGATTACCTATAGCACAGGTATTCATAATATCATCGCAGGTGCACAGTATGAGACTAACCGTGTAATTAATGGTTTCATGAGAGGCGGTGCCGGTTGGTATATTTATGACTCTTGGGAGTCCTTTACTTCGGGGGCCAAACCCTTGTCGTTCATGATAACTCATGCCAATCTTGAGGATCCAACAACCTTAGTGTACCCGGCTTTTAACTACAATCAGGCTTCGCTCTATGCACAGGACGAGATGGAATTTAGCCAATACTTCAAACTCACTGCAGGTCTGCGTTTGGAGATGCCCATCATCAGCTTCGTTTTCCCCAACTATAATAAAGAGTTTGCTGAGATAGCTGCGGCCAACCCCGGAAGTTCCTATGAAGGTTTAAGTACTGACGACCTCCCGGGTCTTACAGTGAATGTTTCTCCCCGTATTGGTTTTAACTGGGATGTGACCAAAAACCGTAAGGTTGTTGTCCGCGGTGGTACAGGTATCTTCACTGGCCGTATACCCAATGTATGGCTAGTTGCTGCAGCAGGTAATTCAAATGTGATACAAACTTCTTATGTTGCCACAGGCAGTCCCGATATAGCCTTTTATACCGATAGGGCTACCATCATTAATAACATCTACGCAAATGGATATCAAGTGCAGGATCCATCAGCTCCCACGGATGCAGTTATTCTAGCTAAAGACCTCCGTATGCCTTCTAGTTGGAAAACATCTTTTGCAGTAGATACCAAGCTTCCTTTCGGCATCAAAGGAACACTTGAAGGTATCTATTCCTATAACTTTAACGAGATTGTTGTTAACTCTTTAGGCTACAAATTGGGTGATAGCATCCAGCTCCCGGGAGAACCCGAAAAACGTCCTACCTACGTAAACGAAAACATACGTAATAGTGTTAATGGTAAGATGAGCGGATATTTGCTTCGCAATGCCAAAGACCTGCACGGCCAATATTTCTCCATTACTGCACAGCTGAGCAAGAGCTTCATTTGGGGTCTTGACCTCATGGCAGCATATACTCACAGCTTCAGTATGACTGCTACCGACGGAGCAGGAGACCAACCGTCTAATCTTGCCGGCGTCAGCAAAGTTAATGGTGACAATAGCCATGAGTTAGGTTACTCTTACTTTGTCACTCCCAATCGTTTCATTGCAAGCGCAGGTTACACCATCTACGAGGGTCCCTACACTGCCACCAAGCTTGGACTCTTCTATGAAGGATATAACATTGGCTATGTGGGCACCTATAATCAGTCGCGTTATTCCTATGTGATGACCACCGATGAAAACACGGGCATCAGCAGTGCTCAGCTTGTCTATATCCCCACCTCGGACGAACTTGCAGCTATGCCTTTCTCCAGTGAGGAGAACCGTGCTGCTTATGAGGCCTTTATTGAGAACGACAGCTACCTTAGCGCGCATCGTGGACAATACAGCAAGCGCAACGGTGCCGTCTGTCCTTGGCTCGGTCGCCTCAACTTCAAAGTCGATCAAGAGTTCTACTTCAACGTAGGCGGTCGCAAGACCACACTCCAGATTGGTGCTGATGTGAACAACTTGGCCAATATGATCAACAGCAGTTGGGGTTGTTACCAGCAGCTAAGCAGCGAGACTATCCTCCGCTACGAGAAGGATGATAATGGTGTTTCAAAGTATACTTTTACCGAACCTACTTGGCATAAATACAATAGCTTCCTCTCTACTTGGAACCTCCTGTTGCATGTCCGCTATTCATTCTAAAAAAAGTAGTTACTAATAAAATGAGCAAGGGTGTCCCAAGAAATGGGACACCCTGCTTTTTACAAAAATAGTATGTACAACGGTAAGTATATCTTCTTCGCCCCGTTGCAGGGGTATACCGATGCGGCCTATCGCCGAATACATTATGAGGTGTGTGGCGGCATGGACGAGTATTACACCCCTTTCGTCCGTTGGGAGAAAGAAGGGGTGAGAAAGAAGGATTTGCGCGACATCGGCATGGAAACAAATAGGGAAGTGCCCACCGTACCCCAGGTGATAGCCAAGGACCGCGACGAGTTTGCGCGGCTGTGCGACAGTGTGCAGGAGGCGGGTTGGCGAAGGATAGACCTCAACATGGGGTGTCCGTTCCCGTTGCAGGTGCATGCTGGAAGGGGGTGCGGGTTGCTGTCCCATCCCGAAAGGGTAGGGGAGATGGCGGAGGAGATGTGCCGCCGCAGCGATGTGCAGTTCTCCGTCAAGATGAGGCTTGGGCAGGACGACTCGGCTGAGTGCCTAGCCCTGTTGCCCATCATCAATGCGATGCCCCTGGCACACGTGACGCTGCATCCCCGGCTGGGACGGCAGCAGTATAAAGGTGTCGCGGACAGGGAGGCCTTCAGGCATTGGGCGGAGGAGTGCCACCACCCGGTGGTCTACAATGGTGATATAGCAGAGGTGGGGCAGGCGGACGAGCTGTTTCGGCAATTCCCCCAACTAAAAGGTGTGATGCTGGGACGCGGGCTGCTGTCGCGTCCTTGGCTGTTCACAGACAAGGAGCCATGGGCGGTAGTGCGCGAAATGCATGCAAGAATGTACGATTATGCGTGTTGCACACTGCAAGGCGAGAGCCAGATACTGGTGCGGCTGCATGCCTTTTGGGAATATCAGGATGTGCTGCCAGACAAGAAGCAGTACAAGGCCATTATGAAGAGTGGCAGCCTCCGAAAATACAACGAGGCGGTGGCGTTCCTCAATCGGTAGCCGTTCCTGCCAGGTTCGCAACTTGTATTATGAGTCGTTTTGCCTTTCTTTCGGAGTGCATCGCTTGTTGTTTCTATCGTAGGAAGGAAGTCGAAAAGAAAACCTGGTAAGGTACAAACTGAATAGTGGCTATAGGCTCTGCCCTCGACGGAGGTGCCGATTAGGGGATGCTGCTGTCGGGGGATGGGGTTTTGAGGCGTCGGCAGTAGCGTTTGTAGGGGCATTCGTAGGGGGTGTCGCAGTGGTCGGACATGGGCGTGTGCGGCTCATCGGCATGCAGCACCTGCTTGAAGTATGTGACATTTTGCTCGATGCCGTCGCATGCCGCTTGGGCTTGCTCAAGTAGGTCTTCTTTGACGAACCCGCCCTCCCCATTGTTGTAGAGCAGGTAGAAGTGCTTTAGGGTTAGCCCTTTGCAGAAAAGGTCGTCGGGCAGGATGGTGTGCAAGGCATGTTGGATGACGTAGTTTTGGATGCCTATATCGTTGCAGAAGGTGTCGCTGACGGCGCCACTGTTTTTTACTTCGTAAATGTCGACGGAGCCGTCGTCGTGTTTGTGAACCACGTCGGCGAGCACCAGCACCTCGTTGTAGAGGAACCCGGCTTCGAAGAGGGCCACTTCGCCGGGGCGTTGCAGCAGTTCGGCAGTCATAACTGGATAGATATCCATGTGGTAGCGCAGCCGTGCGCTGATGTCGATGCCGTTGGGAAAGGTGTCTTTGAAGGTCTTCTCGAAGTCGCGGCCTTGTCGGAATTTGGCCAGCGTTTCGGGCGGGTAGAAGGCGAGTTTGGGTTTGTACACATCGAGGTACATGGCCTTCTCGCATTGGAGGCCGCGGATGTATTTCGATTTGGTGAGGATGTAGCCTTTTGCCATTGTTGTTTAGGACTTGGAACGCAGCCTTCTGGCAACAGGACCTTTCTGGGTATCGGGGCTGAAGTCGGCCAGGCTCTTCAGCAGGCTTTCGGGGTGCGAATCGAGGATTAGGTATCTGGCGTTTTTGAGGTTGTAGAAGCCCTCTTGCTCCATGTGGCGGAGCATGTCGTATTGCGGGGAGAAGAAGCCGAGGGTGTTGAGCAGCCCCATAGGTTTGCTGCACAGCCCCAGCTGGTTGGCTACAAGGACTTCGAATATCTCGTCGAGTGTGCCGATGCCGCCGGGGAGTGCGGCGAAGGCGTCGCTGTGGGCGATGAGGTATTCCTTGCGCTCAGCCATGGAGGCAACGCGCACCAGTTCGGTGACGGGTTGTGAGAGGATGATTTCCTCGGTAAAGAAGGAGGGGATGACCCCGACCACACGGCCGCCGCCTTCGAGCACGGTGCTGCTGACGGTGCCCATAAGGCCGAGGTTGGAGCCGCCGTAGAGGAGCGTGTGGCCGCCTTGGGCGATGAGCTGCCCCAGTTGTCTGGCGGCGTGGATATATTCTTGGTTGTTGGGGAGCGTGGCTCCGCAGAAAACTGATATGCGCATTGTGGTATTATTATTCTTCGTCATTGTATCGGTCTCCATAGAGTATTCTGTCTATTATTTTCCAACCTTTGCGTAGGAAGAAGTTATGGATGGTATCGTCGCTTACAAAAATGTCAAATAAAAGAACGCAAACGAGTATTATTACAATAAGAGGGAAAACTACGTACTCCCAAGACTGAACAGGTTTGCCTTTCACCAGATGCCAATCTACGGCAACCAACAATAGCATGACAATCATCGTTAAATAGCAGATGACCTTGATTAACTTCCCGCGACGGCTGTTGTTATCCATATCTTCTTGCAGCTTGTCGTCTTTCTCCTTTGCCCAGTGGTAAAAAATGCCATACCCGAAACTGGTGATGGAGAATAACGGCATCATAATAATGCCTAGCCAGCCGTTGACATCGCTAGGCCATTGCTGTCCGACAACGACCTCTTTCCATAAAAGATATGTCGGTATGGCGAATATGATTCCGATGACAATAAGGACACCGCTGCCGATTAATTCATTTGTTGACAGTTTCATTTTGCGATTGTGATTGACTATTTTGTTTCTGTTCAATGTGTTGTTTCATTCTGTTAATTACGCTGTGCCAAAATTCTGGCAGCCTTGATGATTTCTTTGGTGTGTGCCAGCGACAAGCCGCAGAAGACGGCCATGTGCATACTATTCTTCTTTTGTTCTATAATTTCTTTCAATTCCAGACTTACATTTCGTCCATCCTTATTGTATTATCGCATATCGTTTATAATACGTTTGAAGTTTTCCTCTGCACCTTTGCATGTTCGGTACATGGGAAATCGCCGAGAAATTCTTCGTAGTTCTTGTATTCGGCTAATGCAATGTCTATTGACATCAGATCCATGAGATTAATTAGTTTCTGGTCACCCTCTTCGCTGGAGAAGTTCTTTTGTACGTTTGTGAACGACTTGTTGGATTTTGGGTAGCCGCATAAGAAATTGAAGAGATGGTTGCCGATGCCCTCGCTTTGGCCGTCGTCCAGTGTGGTGTCGGATAGTATAAACAGGCACTCGGCCTCGTTCGGAAGTGTTCCGGCGGCCAATTTCTCGTCAATGGCCTCCCAAGTCAATTCGTTAGTGTTGGTTTGGTTGTTGGCGGTGTCGTTTGCCGTCCCGCTCTTGCAGGCGGTTAACATTCCGATGGCACATATTAACGTGCCGAGTATAATTGCTTTCTTCATATTTTTTTACATGGACAAGGGATTGATTATTCCTTCGCTCAAAGAGAACATGACGGGTAGGATGAATTGGTAGCGAACAATAGTGCCACAATCGCTGGCGGGCTTCCATTTGGGCATCATGTTTATCACGCGGATAACCTCAGCATCACAGCCAAGTCTGACAGCAAGACTGTCGGCTTCCTCGTTGCCGTATACGATATCCCGTATTATCTCGGCATTGGTGATGCTGCTGTCTTTTTCAACGATGAATCGGGTATATATTTTGCCTTCAATCTTTCTCTTTATGGCTTCTTCCGGATAGCGGATGTTCTTGTTCAGAAAATAGTATAGCGAATCGATGCCTCCTGGGAACTCGGGTTCATGCTCTGCAACTACGTATAGTTCGGCACCGACCTCAGTTATTCCGAAGACAGGGGAGTCGGTGGGCTGTTTGTCCTGAGGAGACGGATTGCATGCTACCATCATCCCGAAGGCACACATCGCCATGGCTGTTAGTAGCAGGTTCCTTATATACATTTTGGGTAACAATAGTTCTACGGGTTTTGCCAGAGCCCCGCGCCTGTGGCGCGGTTGTTTTCTTATTTGCAAAAATAGACTATTATTTTTCTGTAAACCACTCATAATTAGCAGTATTTGATTATAATCCCCTGTCGTACATTTGCTATACATTGACATTATTATAGAACCTGATCCCGCGCGTAAGCTACTTTCGTACTTTTACATTATATACTCTACTGTCAATAATCTCATTCTCCCATGGGCGTTTGTTCGTCATTTTAATCCGTGTTGTTCCTTTGCGTTTGCCAACGAATGTCCATTGCTCTATTCCAGGTCCTCCGATAAAATTTTCATCGTAAGGAATAAATTCCCGTTTAAAGGTGTCTACTATGTCATCTTTTTTCTCCCATTGCCAAGAGCATCCTGTCCCCATCCCTGGCGTCTTAAGGTCTAAAACAATCTGTTCCCCGACACTTATTTTGAAGTCATATTCCTTGCTGCACGAGGTGAGCAGCAAGAAAAGTGGCAATAGAAGAGCAAATACTGGTTTTCTCATAACGATTTAATCTTTGATTATTTTTATTGCACTTGTTTTTCTTTTGTTTCAACTTTTACGATGTAAATTCCTTGAGGTAGTTGTGAAAGGTCGATGTGGCTGTCAATGCTCGTCATTAATAAACTGCCAGTTATTGTGTAAATTAATACTTTAATAGACGATATGTCTGATATACCAGAAATAGAAATAAATGAGTGTACGGGATTAGGGCAAACTGATAAGTTATCAAATTGTATTATGTTTTCAATATTTGATGCCGACTTAGTATTCTGATTCCCAATATCAGCCATAGCAGAGAAATCAATCACTGTTGGTGGAATCGTTGGCATTGGTTGTATTTCTGCAACATATTCCGAACCGAAGGCTGCTTCAAAGCCGGGGGCGAGGACTATTTCACCAGATGCAATTGTTTTTGCATTATGTCCAGAAATAATGGTGGATGAATGATTGGCATAGTCAGACGATATGTATGTTGAAGGCTCTGGAATTAGGACCGCAGCATTACAAGCGATTTTAGCCGATGTCATACCGATTCGCATATATCCATTTTCACCCCATCCTGATCCCCAGGAATTTCTTACAATCCAATATTCTCCCTCATTCTCATCCTTACCCCAGCCGACAATAGCAACTACATGGTTTGTTCCTTTAAAACCGCATGGTGTGCCAGGACATTGTGTATCGTTGTTTTTAAAGATGCCATGATGATAATTTTCAAATCTGTCATCAGTGTATGTTAGTGTGCTGATTACTCCATATTTCATAATGGCATCCTTCATTGAAGCAATATCGTTGCAAGCGATTCTGTACCACCCACTGAATTTCACTTTTGTGTCATTCCAGTGGTAACAACTGTCTGGTTGTGTCGTTTGGTATGGGAATAGGTGCCTCAGGCAAACACCGTCACTAGTTAATGCCGCAACTTCCGCTCTATGGTTGGTGGTTCCCCAACAACCATGGAAGTAAGGATAGTATTCGCTTTTACTTCCCAAACACCACATAATGAAAGACTCAGAAAGTTCAATTCTATTTTCGTCATAGAGCCCCCAATCAAAATTGAAAACACCTTCGGCACTTGCTACGGTAGCGAACGCATAACAAGCACCACAGGTGTTTCCCTGGTCTCGTATCGGGTTTACATAAGAATGCCCGTTGTAAGCACGCCAATCAAAACTGGATGGAAATGAGGTGGCCAAACGATTGGAGATGTAGACGCTATCTTCATAATCATCTGATGAGTTCTCATAGAAAGACTCTTGCTCTTGCACTGCCGCAAAATCTCCGTTTTGAATCATCATGTCTCTCACCGTAACCCTACTCCTATCTTTTGTGACACAATACGCACAGCGGGACACAAGACCGTTGGAGGAATCAACTATACTGATTTGTGATAAGCCCATTCTTGCGCAATAGCTGTATTCTGACTTACACTCTCCTCTGTAGAAACTCCATTCGTCGGCAGTAGACGAGTCGGGGAAAACGCAAATGCCGTGCTCCGCTCCTGTTGAATCCTTCACAACCATATAATCATAGCCGAGAGAAACACAATATTGCGCTGCAGGATTCGATATCATCGGAGATTGACCTATAGCATGCATTCCGAGGGCGCACACCATCGCGCCGAGCAGAAATTCTTTTTTCATATTGTCGTTCATTTATATTGTTATACATTATATTATAAAGCTGGTTCCCGCGCCGTTGGCGCGGGGCTGGCAACTCAATATCGTCTTTTCTTTCTAGTCCTAATATATCTGGCAATTCTGATCCTTCTTTTAAGTTGCTTGATACCGTTATAAATGTCTACGATTGGATCAATGATGCGTGACCTGAACACCCCATAGACCAAGATAACAAAGACAGCAACATACGCTATACCAAGCAATATGCCTAACAATAATTGGAAGATAATGACGAGGAGACTTGTTACTTCTTCCATCGTTTAAGCAGCGGGAAGTACTGGCGAAGCTGCTCTTTGTACTCCTCGGCGGTGAGGTGCTGGCCGGTGTTCTTGTTGAACTCGTCGACGAACTGGACGCAGAAGTCTATCATCTGCTCCATGGTGCACTCCTGCGTAAAGTGGCCGTCGGCGAAGCAGTACTTGCAGTAGTCGGGGTTCTCCGACGTGTCAGACGAGTCGGACTTGTCGGACGGGTCTGACATTAAAGGCATGCCGCAGCTCTGGCAATAGCGCTGCTTGGGTGTGCCGGGCTTGCGCTGAAGGACGGCATAGACCTTGGCCATGATGTCGGCGGCGCGGAGGTGGTAGTTGGTGAGCATTTCGTCGGGGGTGCCGCTCTCGCCGAAGCGGTCGTCCACGGCCACGTACTCCATCGGCGTGGGGCAGTGGAGGGCGAGGGTCTGGGCCACGCTGTCGCCGAGGCCGCCGTTGAAGAGGTGCTCCTCGCAGGTGACGACGGCGCCGGTCTTCTTGGCGGAAGCCACGATGGCCTCCACGTCGAGCGGCTTGATGGTGTGGATGTTGATGACCTCGCAGCTGATGCCGACTTTCTCCAGCATCTCGGCAGCCTGCAGGGCTTCCCACACCAGATGGCCACAGGCGAAGAGGGTGACATCGGAGCCCTCGCTCAGCAGCTGGGCTTTGCCAATCTTGAACTTTTCACCTTCGGGCAGGAAACAGGGCATCTTGCTGCGGCCGAGACGGATGTAGACGGGTCCGACATGCTCGGCGGCGGCCAGTGTGGCGGCCTTGGCCTGGTTGAAGTCGGCGGGTACCAGCACGGTCATGTTGGGCAGCACTTTCATCAGGGCGATGTCCTCCATGGTCTGATGCGTGGCGCCGTCCTCGCCGAGGGAGATGCCGGCGTGCGAGCCGCAGATTTTCACATTTTTGTTGCTGTAGGCCATTACCTGGCGGATTTGGTCGTAGACGCGGCCGGTGACGAACTCGGCGAAGCCCCCGATGAAGGGCACCTTGCCGCAGAGGCTCAGACCGGCGGCGATGCCGACCATGTTGGCCTCGGCGATGCCGCACTGGATGAAGCGGTCAGGGAATTCCTTGGCGAAGCCGTCCATCTTGACGCTGCCTTTCACGTCGGCACTCAGCGCGACGACATTCTCGTTCTTGCGCCCGGCCTCGATGAGACCTTCGCCCATGCCGGAGCGCAGCTCTTTTTGTGATTTGATTTCGTAGTGGGTCATATTATTAATGTTTTTTTATTGTTATTCTTTGTCGGACGGGTCGGACTTGTCGGACGGGTCGGAGGGGTTCGATTACTTGGGGTTATTGTTCCTGTAGTTTAGTCTTGCTCGGGTCATTTGTTCTCTTACGCCGCCTTCTTGGAGAAACTGCTGTTGCTGTTTCTCTATCAGTCGGCGGAGCATGTATGTTGCTTGGTTGATCAGAGTGATGCAAAGGTTGGCAAGTTCCTCGTCGCTCATCTTCTGCAATAGGGTCGGATACTCAGCATATATCTTTTCACTACGGGCGTACTCGCGCAGGGGCTCGTATCGAGGGTGTCCGCTCTTCCATTGTGTCAGATTGTGCTGCCGCAGGTAGTCTTCATAATCCACCAACAACTCTTCCAAACTGGCTTTGGCAACGTTGGTCAGCTTTATTTCCGTCTCGCGCGATGTGGTGGCTGCCTCACTACCCTCGGCGATATTCTGTTTGCCGCTCCTTGCTGCCTGCACCATTTGGTCGATAGTTCGGTCGCCCTTGCCAAGGTGGGTATGTACAAAGTGATATGTGATGTCGCAGATTATTTCTGTCACCTTATATACCCGTAGTTTGCGATAGCCACCGAGGGGTTTCAAAAAAGGTTTGGGGTCGTTGTTGGGCATTGTTTGTTGTTTTTGGTGTTTGTCGGACGGGTTGGACTTGTCGGACGGGCCGGATTAGTCTGATTGTTCTTGCTGTTTTGGCAGTTTGATATGGTGTTTTCGTAAGTCATGCTCTCATGTGTTTTTTATTAGTACAAGCAGCGAGTCGTTTTGGTCTTGTTCGAAGCGTTGACCGTTGTGTAGTTGGTAGAATATGGTGCTGTGGTAGGTGCTGTCAGGCTTTAGTGGTGACTTGATTTCGGCATCACATTCCAGCAGGTCTAAAGTGTCGTGGACATAGAAGGTGGCTTTTTTCAATCCGCCCCAGTTGTCGTCACCCAGTACAAAAGGAAAGGCTAACCCTTCGTTGTCAAGGATGTACATCCGCTTGTCGATGAGGATGCCGCGTTTGTAAAGTACATATACGTCGGGGTCGGTGAAGCCGCCCCATTCGGAATAGACCACATAGTGCTTGTCGCCCCATATCCTGTATTCCATCACCGCTCCTGCCACAAAAAAAGTGGCAATACATAGGAGGGTGACCAATGTGCAGCCCAGCCATATCATCACCTTGATGGCCCAGTGCTTTCCTTTGCTGATATGGCTGGTCGTCATGATGGCGAAAACCATTGTGAGGATAGGGGCAAAGAGCAACGCCCAGTTGTCCAGCTGCCAGATGGGTCTGTCACCATGTCCGAATAGCACGAGTGCAACTTTCGACACAATGACGAATACCCACAGCGTTACTGCCGTGATGCCGATTATTCTGCGGATGTGTATATTCTTTTGCATCTATGTCCTCATTATTGGCGACATTTGGAGGGAGGCTCCCAGTTTCAACACTTTCACAGGACGGTCGGAACCGAGGACGAGGTTGGGGCAGAGGGTCTCCCTGCCAGTGTCAAGGAAACCGCACTTCACCATGACTCTTCCAGAAGCAGGATTGTCGGGGAAATAGGTGCCCCACAAGGTGCTGAACCCTTTCTTGTTAAAGCAATGGTTGATAACAAGGCCAAGTGCTTCGGTACAGATGCCCCTACCCCAATAGGGACGGGCAATCCAATAGCCCACCTCACATTGGTCGGCCTCAATCTTCAGATTTGATGCCGATGATTTCAGGTATCCGGCACAGCCGATAGCCTCGCACGTCTCTTTCCACACTACAGCCCACATGCCTTCGCTGCTGAAGAGCGTGCGGATAATATTGAGACTTTCTTCCCTGCTCTTGTGCGGCGGCCATCCTGCGCGTGGGCCCACCTCTGGGTCAGAAGCGTACTTGAACAGTGCATCTGCATCATTCTCATCCCATGGTCGGAGCAAGAGCCTTTCGGTTTCCATTGTGGTGGAGGTGTCCATATCGTGGTCTTTGGTTTATTAAATGCTACCGTTAAAGAATGCTT
This sequence comes from Bacteroidales bacterium, assembly GCA_017441565.1. GTDB lineage: Bacteria > Bacteroidota > Bacteroidia > Bacteroidales > P3 > Colimorpha. The sequence goes on from JAFRXG010000099.1 coordinate 26,972, forward strand.
TTCAGCCAGCCGAAGAGTTCGTCTAGTGCGTAATCGCCACTGTGTGGGCGGTTCCACGCGAGAAGGAAGTTGACGTCGTAGCCAGAGTTGTGGAGTTTCAATGCCAGATTGAGGGGGATGGGGAATCCGGTGTCGCGGTCGCGTGCCCCATGGCGTATATACCAGTGGGGGGCAACGGTGTGATTGTCTTGCTTGACGGCTTTGCTCCCATTGCTTTCAGCAGCCCGAATAAAGTTCATGGGGTTCATCAGATACACGTTGTCTACCACCTCTTTGGGCAGGTCGCTGCCATTCTTGTAGGCACTGTAGACGGTGAAGTTAGTGCTGCTGCCCTCTTCGTTTCCAAACTCCTCGTTTTCGGCTGAGGGCTGTTGTCCCATCACCCCTTTTGTGTCGAAGGCGGGGACTGATTTCAGCGGCTGGGTGCTGACCACATAGTTAAGATACTTTGGCAGGTCGAGCCCTATGATGTATTCCCCCTGTCCATGCCGTGGTGCTGCCGCCAGGGGAAGCACCTTCTTGATGCCGCCGTTGAGCGGGGGGAGGTTGGGATGGCTCTCTTCGTTAAAGACAAAACCCAGGGTGTCGCTGATGTCGGCTCCGGCATTCTTGGCGATTTGGGCAGAACGAATCAGTTCTTGCTTCAGGAGGTCGGCGTAGTTTTCTGCCGTGATGGGGTTCCCTTCCCAGTCGCGGAGGTCAAGGCTGTTGACATATTTGGGGAACTGCTCTTTCAGTTCGTTGCTGATGTTGCGGAGTTCGCCAGTCATCTGTTGACGGCTGACGGTGTTGTTGTACAACCATTCGTATGCCATGTCGGCATGTTCGAGGTCGGTGATGGGGCAGAAGCAGACGGCGGCAAAGACGTCGTCCTTCTCCTTGGCAGCACCCATGGCTTCGAGAAGGGGCTCGTATGCAGGATGGTTGCCAGTGGCACCCACTAGGGCTGACATGGCACCGCCTGCGCTGGTACCGTCGATGATGATTTTCTCTGCGTTCCCAGGCATTGCCCTATCGAAAAGGCGCAGGTAACGTATGGCCGCTTTGAGGTCAAGCAACCCTTGCGGAGCCCGCCCGTTATAACGGTTGTCCTGAGTCGAATTGCGTCCGCGCGAGCCGGGAATGGCCACGACATATCCTTCCGCCAATGCGCGCCCGGTAGCGTCACCCGCTTGTGGCTGGCCCGCCTTTGATGCCATATATCCACCAATGTAGGTGCGGAGGAATATGGGCGTATGCTTGGTTGCTCCTTCGGGCACAAAGACGTTCATGTATTGATAGGCTGTATCAGATATGTTGCGTACGTAATAAAGCCGTTCGTAAGCCGTATATCTAACCACCTGTCCGTCGGGCATGGTCAGTTCGGCTTCGCGTCCGTCTCTGGGGTTGAAGTTGAGTCCTTGGCGGTTGCGGCCACATGAACATAGGGTGGCAAGAATGATAATGGCAAAGAGTAATTGTTTCATCTCTCTATATGGGTTTGTGGGTTGTGAATAATGATAGCGGTTGCGATGATGGTGAACAGGGGTGAGAGGGCAGGTGTAGGGAGTAGTGGCTGTTCATTTGATGGACAGGCTGGTTTGTTTGGCTGTGAGGATGGTGAATTGTGCTGATCGTACAGCCGCATGGCTGAGGTCGTTGAGAGGTTGCAGGATGATTTGATAGTTGCCCGGCATAAGCAAGATACGCTCATTAGGCATGGCGGAGTCGAGATTGCAGACCCATTGTAGGCCTTCGGGCTTCACGGCAAAGATGCAGCCTGCCGTTGGTGTGGCGGGTTTGTCTAAAGCCAGTTGTCCGGGGAGGGGGAGCTGAAGGTCGGTGACGGAGCCATCGCGAATTTGTATGTTAGAGAGGCGGATGACGGGCTGGGATAGAATCTCCAGGTCGTAGCTGCCTTCAAGGTAACGCCTTGAGGCATCCATCGGTTGGCTGGCCAGCAGCTCAGATGAGCCGTGGCGGTGGACGAGTATTGAGTAGGAGGTCAGTTGGAATGAAGTCCGCTTGTCTTCCAGATGCAGCCGCAGGGTGCCTTGTGGGGCGGCGACCTCCAACCGGTTGTGCTGGCCGGGTTTGAAATGACGGTCGGCCAGGTGGATGGGAGGCGTGGTGAAGATGGTGATGTCGTAGTGAATCAGAGGGTCAAGGACTAGTGTGTCGGCGGGCTGCCCGGTGATGTGGTGGTAGATGGTGGAGGTCTTGATGGCGTGGGTCAGATGGTCGTAGAAGATGACAGGCACATCGGTCTCGTATAAGTTGTGCTTGCTGTCGGTGAGGGCAAGTGTGACCAGAGACTTCTGGTCCGAGAGGTAGAATACCTCGTGCAGGGTTTCGGCGAAAAGTTCTTCGTTGGGAACAAAGGTAAAACGGCCGGCACAGTCCAGCTTGTGTTGGAAGTCGTCGGGGTTGCCAATGCCGATAATGAAACTCTGTGATATGGAGCCGGTCTGCTGCACTTGCCGTGCCACCTCGCAGACGCTGCTCTGGCAGTCGTCAAGGCCGTCGGTAATGACGAGGATGATGTTGCGTGACCTTTCGTCGTGGGGGAAGTCCTTCAATGCGTTGGTGAGAGCCGAATCGGCAGTGCAGCCGCCGTTGGGTACGAGGGTCTTGATTTTGCTTTGGAGCTTGTAGTGGTTGTCGGCTTCAAAGGGTACTTCAAGCCGTGAACCGAAAGCCTCACGGTTGAGGTGACCGAAAACCCGAAGCGCCACTTCCATGTCGGGTTGGTTCTGGATGCTGTCGAGGAAGTGGAGCAGCACTTGTTGGGTGACCTTGATTTTTGAGTCGCTCTGCCACTTGTCCCACATGCTGTTGGAGCAGTCGAGTATGATGAGCACACGCGTTTTCTCAGGGATGGTCTTCTTTGTTTGAGCCATCCCTGAGAAGGCTGTGATAGCGAGTAGGAGTATGATGGCGAGCTTTCTCAAGGCCTAGAAGTCGCCGAGGGTTTCGGGTAGTTGGGCCAAAGCCTTGGGAAGGTCGTCAGCTGACAGCACCGAGCCGTGGTACTTGTTGATGCCCTGCATGAAGTCGACGCCGTAGCCCATCTCGGTCGTGAGGATGACTGCCACGGGGCTGCCTTTGCCGGTGAGGGCTTTTGCCTGAGCCATGCCGTCGAGCACCTGCTGCATGTCGTTGCCGTTCTTGATGACGACCACGGTCCACATGAAGGCCTCGAACTTGGCTTTGAGGTCGCCCAGGTCCATCACCTGCTGGGTGGTGCCGTCAATCTGCTGGTGGTTGTAGTCGATGGTGGAAATAAGGTTGTCGACATGTTTGGCTCCCGCAAACATTACGGCCTCCCAGATTTGTCCTTCCTGCAGCTCACCGTCGCCGTGGAGGGTGTAGACGAGGTTGGGGTCGCCGGTCATCTTTTTACCTAGGGCGGCACCGATACCCACACTGAGACCTTGACCCAGCGAGCCGCTGGCCATGCGGATACCCGGCAGGTTGTGGGCGGTGGAGGGGTGGCCTTGGAGGCGGGTGCCGAAGACACGGAATGTGGACAGTTCGCTTATGGGGAAGTAGCCGCGGCGAGCCATGGTGCTATAGATGACGGGGGTGATGTGCCCCTGCGACACGAAGAGCATGTCCTGGCCGGTGCCTTCCATGGTGAAATGCTCGGGGTCGTGGTTCATGATGTTGAACTGCATGGCTGTCATCCAGTCGGCAGTGCCGAGGGAGCCGCCGGGATGGCCCGATTTGGCGGCGGTGGTCATTCTTAATATGTCGCGACGTACTTGTGTGGCGATCGATTGGAGTTCTGTGGTGGTTTTCATATAGAGTATTTTAATGTTTTTTTATGACAAAAACGTCGGAGAGGGGATGACCCCCGACGAACAAACACTGGACCCGCACTGGACCCAGTGTAAGACTGCCTTATAACAGTTTAAAGTTTGAAGATATACTGGCGGCTGTTCTGGTCGTAGCAGATAAGCTCTTCGCCATGACGGGTGCAGGTGACGGCGAGGGCGTTCTCATGCTCGTCGGTGACGCTGCCTTTGCCCTTGTCGCCTTTCATGGTGATATGACCCCATACACGGCCGTTGGCACCATGGCCAGAGATGTAAAGCACTTCCTCTTTCACCGGTTCCTTCTTCACGGCTTGGCGATTGACAACGGGGACAGGCACTGGTTCGGGTTCCGAAATCTCAGGTTCAGGCTCAGGTTCAGGCTCGGGCTCGATGGTGACAGTGTCCAAAATGGGTTGGTTGTCGGGCTGTGCTTGATGGCAACCAAGAAACAAAAGAGGCGTAACAGCCATTAAAATGAGGAATAAACGACCTTTATTACTAATCATAATACTATAATGTTTGTTTTGCAAAAATACACATTTCTTTTCAATAAATGGCTCTTTCGAGGAAAAATAGTTTTCCACACACACAATTAACATCTCTTGCGCGTCGTCGGCTGATGATACAACTGCACCTTTCCTGCTCTCTTTTGGGCTGCAACGGCCCCGCCAGATGGCATAAAAAGTGGACAAAATCGAATGAGATTCTCATTGTATGAGAAAATAATTGTAATTTTGCAAATTGGCTCATTTTGCCAAAATATACTGATAATGCAGATTTACAAACGGATATGAATAAGAAGTCAATACTCGGAATAGTACTAATCTTCGGCATTTTTGTCGGATACATGTGGTGGGTGGCCCCCAGCAAGGAGGAGATTGCCGAACGGCAGCGTATCAACGATTCCATTCGTCAGGCTTATGCCGACAGTGTCGCTTATGCCGACAGCGTGGCGGCAGTGAAGGCCCATCTCGACAGCCTTGCCATGCAGGGTGACAGCAATGCCCGCCGTCAGCTGCAGATTAACGAACGTGGCGACATGGGCGTGTTCAACGGAAGTGCCTTTGGCGACACGGTGAATGTGACGGTTAAGAACGAATTGATGACTGTCAATTTCACCAATGTGGGCGCGCAGGTGCGCGAGGTGGTGCTGAGCCAGTATACCACTTATGACAGTCAGCCTTTGCAACTTATCACCCCTGCCAGCGACAACATGAATCTTATCTTCTCGACCGAGGATACACGTGTTATCAATACCAAGGACTTGGTGTTTACCGCCTACCGTGTGGTTGGTGATGGCGAGCTGTTGCCGATAACGGCCGATAGTGCCTACGAGATAGCCTCGAACGAGGCAATCTACCTGAGTTTCCGTGCCTACGTGGGTGACAGCAATGGGGTGAGCCAAGACAAGTATGTGGAGTTTGAATACGTTGTGGTCGGAGACGAGTATGATGTGAATTTCGATATCAAGTTCCACGGGCTGAAGGATGTGGTCCGCGCTACGGACTACATGGACTTTGAGTGGCACAACAGGATGAACCGTCAGGAGAAGGTGGATGCCAGCAGCCGTGGTAGCCGCAACAGAAACAAGGACCCCGAGAAATTCTATTCGAGTATCTACTTCAAAGCCGCCAAAGACGATGTGGATGAAGTCGGCCGTGGCCGTGACGGCGAGAAGAATGTCAAGACCTCGGTGGAGTGGGTGGCTTTCAAACAACAGTTCTTCTGCGCTATATTGGTGGCCGACAGTACTTTCGAGAATGCCTACATGACTCAGTGGACCGACAAGGGCACCGAGGCCGCCAACTACCTGTGCGATATGTCTGGCACCATAGGCTTGGCCTACGACAGCGAACACGACTGCACGATGGGTATGAACTTTTATTTCGGCCCCACCAAATACCGCGACCTTCGTGCCATGCACCGTGGTTTCGAAAAGATGCTCCCCTTGGGCTGGTGGATATTCTCCAGATTCGTGAGCCGCTACCTGATTATCCCTGTGTTCAACTTCCTGGAGACCTTCAACTGGAATTATGGTATTATTATTATCGTGTTCACCATCCTGCTTCGTCTGGTTCTGTTCCCCCTGACCTTCAAGTCCTATCAGGGTTCGGCCATCATGCGCATCCTGAAGCCTGAGATGGATGCCCTCAACAAGAAGTACCCCAACCCCGAAGATGCCATGAAGAAGCAGCAGGAGATGAGCCGGCTGCAGAAGAAGGCGGGCTACAACCCGATGGCGGGTTGTCTGCCTGTATTGTTGCAGATGCCCATCCTGACGGCTATGTTCATGTTCTACCCCGTGGCTATCGAGTTACGTCAGAAACCCTTCCTGTGGTGCGACGACCTCTCCACCTACGACAGCGTCCTCGACCTCGGTTTCAACATACCGCTCTATGGCGACCACGTGTCGCTTTTCTGCCTGCTCATGTTCGGCATGCAGTTCTTCTACACCTGGTACACCATGCGCGGCCAGAATATGAATGCCGGCATGCCCGGTATGAAGTTCATGATGTACTTCATGCCATTCATGATGCTCTTCATGTTCAACAGCATGGCGGCAGGTTTGAACCTCTACTATTTCTGTTCCCTCTCCATCACCATGCTGCAGATGGTCCTCATTCGCAAATTTACCAGCGAGAAGAAAGTCCGTGCCCGCATGGTGGCATACGATGCCAAACACAAGAACACTCCTCAGAAGAAGAGCAAGTTCCAAAAACGGCTGGAAGAGATGCAGCGCATGACCGAGGAAATGCAGAAACAGCAGAATAGAAGATAACTATCGAAACTAAAAAATAGAAGCCATGGTATTAGTATTAATCTCTATCTTCATCGTCGGATACACCTGCATTGCGTTGGAACATCCGCTGAAAGTCAATAAAACAGCAACAGCCCTTTTGTTGGGTACCGCACTGTGGGCGGTCTTCTCCTTTTGCAATATAATCTTCAGGCCCGACCTCGATATTGAGCAATGGCGCACCTTTATATCAGGCAACCTGATTGAAAACTTGGGCGAGACGGCCGAAATCGTCTTCTTCCTGTTGGGAGCTATGACCATCGTCACCCTGGTCGAAGACTATCAGGGCTTCCGCATCATCACTGACAAGATTACCACCACAAACAAGAAGAAGCTGCTGTGGGAGCTGAGCATCCTCACCTTCTTCCTCTCGGCCCTGTTGGACAACATGACCACCGCCATCGTCATGTGTGCCCTCCTCAGCAAGCTCATTGCCGACAAGAAGGAGCGTTGGCTCTTTGCCGGCATGGTGATACTGGCGGCCAATGCGGGCGGTGCGTGGAGCCCCATCGGCGACGTCACCACCATCATGCTCTGGATTGGCGGGCAGGTGACCACCATCAACATTATGGTGAAGACGCTGGTGGCCTCGTTCGTCTGTATGGCAGTGCCTGTCCTCATTGTTGGGGGCACCCTCAAGGGCGACATCACACGCCCCGAAAGTGAGAGCAGAGGCGTCGAGGTGCCTGTGCACCTCCGCCGCCTTATTCTCATCATGGGCGTTGCCGCGCTCATCTTTGTCCCCATCTTCAAGACCATCACCCACCTGCCTCCCTATCTGGGTATGCTCTTCGGTCTGGGTGTCCTGTGGGTGACGACAGAAATTGTCAGCCGCAAGTATGAGAAAGAAGGTCACAAACTGCCCACCGCTGTCAGCACCTTGGAACACATCGACGTGCCCACCATACTCTTCTTCTTGGGTATCCTGATGGCCGTTGCCTGTCTGAAGGTGGCCGGCATCTTGGGCGACCTCGCTGGCGGGCTCAATGATGCCTTCCTCAACATCAGCATGGGCGACGAACCCGTGGGATTCTTCCTCATCGACCTTATTATCGGAGTCTTCTCCTCCGTCGTCGACAACGTGCCGCTGGTGGCCGCCGTCATGGGTATGTATCCTATCACCGATGGGGCCCTCTTCGCCGTCAACCATCCCTTCTGGGAGTTCCTCGCCTACTGCGCCGGCACGGGTGGCAGCCTGCTCATCATCGGCTCGGCTGCCGGTGTGGCTGTCATGGGCATGGAAAAGATAGACTTTATCTGGTATCTCAAGAACATCACCCTGAAGGCGTTGGTTGGCTACCTTGCCGGTGCGCTCGTCTTCGTCCTTATGGATATAACCCTTTTCGAAAAAGTAGAATGGCTTCGCAATCTCGCCTGACCCCTCCCCGCTGGAACAGCCTCCCCTGGTGGCGCAAGGTCTTCGACATCGTCGTCTGGCTCTTCGCCTTGGCAGGATTTGCCATCATAGGTGCTTGGGCTTTCTATCAGTTGGGCTTTACAAAAGACCGTGGCGCGCAGGACCGAAACAACCGTTACATGCTCTCCGTCGGAGAAATGAAGGAACTGGAGGATGCCACCCTCACCGAGCAACAGGTGCAGGAACTGTGGATGCGCCAGTATGTCAAGATGGCAGTCTTCTCCAAGTTCTTCCCCACCAATGCACAGCTCATCACACAAGCCGCGCAATACGGGCACGACCCCCTGCTCGTCGACCGCATGATGGCTGCCTGCAGTATGTATATTCCAGACATGACGGAATACAACGAGCTGCTGAAGAAAGTCGAGTCAGTGCTTGCCTCACAACCCCAGCAGGAAGCTGTCAACGTCATTCCGTGGATGGCCGATGCAGAATGGGCAGCATTGCGCGAGGCTATTGTCCGCGATAAGGCCCTCATCATCGAGGCCGGACGCCTCACAGGTGTTGAGCCACGCCTCATCGTAGGATGCCTGATTGGCGAGCAGATACGCCTTTTCAACTCCAAGCGCGAGATGTTGAAACAGTACTTGGGACCAGTCAAGGTGCTGAATGTGCAATCGCAGTTCTCCTATGGTGTCAACGGAATTAAGATTTCCACCGCCAAGGCCATCGAAGAGCACCTAAAAGACCCCTCCTCGCCGTTCTATATGGGCAAACGCTATGAGCACCTGTTGGACTATACTGTGGAGGGTGCGGCACAAGATGACGAACGCTACAACCGCCTGGTGGACTATCGCAACCACCTTTATTCCTATCTCTACACAGCCTGCATACTGCATCAGACAATGCTGCAGTGGAAGCGGGCGGGGCATGACATCAGCAATCGGCCCGACATACTCTTCACCCTCTTCAATGTTGGCTTCGCGCAGTCGCAGCCCAAGCCCGACCCCATCTGTGGCGGCAGCCATATCACCATCAATGGCAAGGTATACACCTTTGGTGCCATAGGCTTCGACTTCTACTATTCTGGCGAACTGGCCGAGGATTTCCCCTTCTGGCGCGAGCATTTCATCCCCGGTGACCGCGAGCTTACCGAGGAGGAAATAGCATATATCCAGGGCAGCGTCAGCAACTGCAAACGCCCACCCCGCGGATGGGAATATCAGAAACCCGACAGCCTCCCCGCCCCGCAGCACACCGTGCCCACCTATTCAGAGGAAGAAGATGAGTTTGCGGGCACCTATGCCAATGAATGATAAGTCGAGCGCAGAGGGCAAGTCACGCTGTGCTTGCACTATGCCGAGGCAGGAATTCATCACGAAGTAACGAATAACACGCCAAATAACCAGATAAAAACAGCATAATGGAAGCAACAAACTATTCTGGCACGGGCGTGATGTCGCAGTGTGCCTGAAAGGCACAGACAGATATAGCGTATGGCACCGCCATACGGGGGGGGACAACGACGGCAGCGACCAGCAGCCTGTAGGGCTGCTGGCAACGGAAACGCCAGCGGAAGTCGAGTGCAGAGCCGAACTTTTATCGGGTTATGCTGAGATGCAGCAACGTCTCGAAGAAACCCCACACAAGCAGCGCAGCGTGGGGTCAACGAAAACCCTACTACTCAGCGTCCCGGAGGGACGCGACAATGGAAAAGGTTGGAAAAAATCAGTCATACTTTATACTAGAGCGAAAAAAATACCGATTTTGAACAAATACATCGTGTGATATATTACTGTGACATGGCTGATTTTTTAAAAGCAAAGCATTATTACAAGTAAATTGCATCATGCTTTTGTGGATAATTATTGCCTTAGGTAGCTTCGTAACACATTGAAATTATGGTATAAATTTGTCGGATTGTATTTTTTTTGCAAGAAATTGTTGTTAATTGAAAAAAAAGTAGTACTTTTGCAACCGCTTTCGAGGAACGTATTGTGGATTGTTGATGCTCCTTCCCATGCGGATAAGAAAGCGGAAACAAACAAATGATAAGCCGAGCGCAGAGGGCAAAATCACGCAGTGTTTGCACTATGCCGAGGCAGGAATTTGTCACGAAGTAACAAATAAAGACAGTATTTAAAGAAAATGGCAAAGAAAAATAAAGACGCAAGAGTGCAGGTTATCCTCGAGTGCACCGAGCAGAAAAATAGCGGTGTCCCTGGCATGAGCCGTTATGTCACCACTAAGAACAAGAAGAACACTCCTGAGCGTTTGGAGCTCAAGAAGTACAACCCGTACTTGAAGAAAATGACAGTCCACAAAGAAATCAAATAGTAAAGGAGAAAAAGACCCATGGCAAAGAAAGTTGTTGCAACACTGAAGACCTCTACCGGTAAGAGCTACGCCAAAGTCATCCGCATGGTACGCTCCCCCAAGACCAACGCCTATACCTTCCAAGAAGACATCGTCCTCTCCGACCAGGTACAGGAATTCTTGAAAAAGAAATAATACAGAACAGTAATAATATTTTTTTTCATACGCTTTTGTTTTAGCCTTCGTTGTGAAACGGAGGTTTTTTTTTATTTATTTGAAAAAAATGCGTATCTTTGCAGTGCTATTTGGAGCCATATAATGATGCCTCGATTGTTTAATGATAGAGTCTGCCACTGGGTGGTCGCGTATTTATTGCTCACATCTTTTGTGGGGAATAAGATATTTGCGCAGACGGATAGTTGCATATACGGCTATCAGTTTACAACTGGGGTGGACACATCGCAGTGGATTCATTGCGATACGTGGGATAATGCTAATGCTTCGTTCAGTGGATATAGTCGATTGTTCAACTATGATATTGGGTTCGACTTTGTTTTCTGGGGACAACTGATGAGGCTTATTACTGTGTCGCCTTCGGGTTCAGTCTATTTGGGAACTTCTTTTTATCAAGAGTATATGTACTACCCCGCCTTTTCCCTGCAGAATCTTGGACAAACACCTCTCTTGAGGCCTATGGGACTCTCTCTGTCAACAAATGGTGGCGGCTATTGTCGTTGCAAGTTGTTGGGTGTGGCCGATAGCCATCTTTTTGTATTGGATTATGCTGTGTCTTCCTCTTCTCGACGTATGCAGGTACAGCTTAGAGAGTGGGACAACAGCATTACTTTCCTCTATGGGGAGATGACGGATAACCTTCAGCGGGATATGCAGATAGGTATGGCGGGTACACAAACAGAATACATTGTCGTTGACCAGCTGACTCATACCGCCACCGACGTGGCTTTCAACGACAATCAGGTCAGAGGGTGGCCCGGACAGGGTCGTTATTACAAGTTTACCCCTGTGTGTACACCTCCACCACGTCTTTTTTTCGAACAGCTGACTGCTAACTCTGTTCAAGTCAGTTGGAATGGAGTAGGACATCATAGGGTAGAATACGGCGAGGCTGGCTTTGCACCAGGCATGGGTGCAACTGTTGATGTTATGGGGGACGGATTGGTCTTGTATGACCTGAATGACACTTTAGTTTATGAAGTGTCTGTGAGGAAACTTTGCCCGGATAGTTCATGGGGCGAACCGATACGGACTCGCTACTATATGCGTTATTGTGCTTCGAACGAGTGGATTGGGAATAGAATACGTTACTGGGACTTGAATGCTCCGAACGTGACATGCCGTAAGGGGAGATTCTCCGCTCCAGATGTCGATGTCGGATGTCTCGACTTGGGTCCATCTAGCAATCTGTCTCGGCATACTGTGCACAACAATCCCACAGAACTGGATTCTATCACCGAATATGCATTATTAAAGATTCCTCCCGGCTATTGCTACTCTGTCCGGCTGGGCAATTGGCAGAATGGTGGAGAGCAAGAGTCGGTAGAGTATACCCTATCTGTAGACACGAATGATTACGACCTGCTAATACTGAACTATGCGATTGTAGAACAGCAACCCAATCACCGGCCAGAACAGCAACCCTACTTCACGTTTAGAATCCTTGACACTCTGGGCAACTTAATTGACAATTGTTACTATGCCAATTTCATCTCGGGCGACTCCTCGGGCTGGCAGCACGCTACCAATAATTCTAATATCGTATGGCACAACTGGTCTGCCGTAGGTGTAGACCTGACCCCACTGCACGGACAAACAATCCGTGTTAGGCTCTCCAATGCCGATTGTATCCTAGGGGCGCATTTCGGCTATGCCTATTACACGCTGGAGAGCGGGCACAAGAACCTACGTGTGATGGCATGTGGAGCCTCAGAAGATAACACCATCTATGCCCCCAAAGGCTTCACGTATCGCTGGTATAGAGCCGACAATCCAAGTGAAACATTGTCTACCGCCGATTCCTTATACGTCACTGACGACGGCTATTACCGTTGCGATGCCACCTATCGTCTGCCGGGGCAGAACTGTGGTTTTACATTATCGACATACGTAGGTGAGCGTTATCCTACGGCGGCATTCAGTATGGATTACCTAGACTCCTGTGGCCGACATATCCGTTTCGTCAATGAGAGCTTTGTGGCTCACGACAGCGCCCATACACTGACATCTGCGGAGCCTTGCGAGCAATACCTTTGGGTATTTGACGACAGCATCACCACCACGCTTGTCAACCCCGTGTGTGAATTCGATACGGGGACTCATACCGTAACGCTCTATGCCATGTTGGGCGATGGGGAATGTGTCGATTCGGTGAGCCGCACCTTCCGAGTCACTCGTGTAGATGACACGATTTATGCCACCGTATGCCCCGGCACTCCCTATCGTTTGCAAGATACAGTATTCTTGGATTCCGGCACCTATCACTACGAGGACTATTGCGGCTCCTTCCAGCTCCATTTGGCATATTACGACACGGCATTCTTCTCATTCTACGACACGGTCTGTCATGGTCGGGCTTTTTCCTTCTTCGGCTCTACCTATTACACCTCGGGCATCTATACCCACCATTGGACATCAAACGGCTGCGACACAGTGGCAAGGCTGCATCTGCTCGTGAAGCCCATCGTGGAGACGCAGTTGGCTGACACATTCCTTCTAGGCACCGTCTATCATTTCGGGGCAGACGACTATACCGTCCCGGGTATGTACAAGCAGCTGTTTCACACCGCAGATGGGTGCGACAGCGTGTGCATACTGCAGTTGAGCAGTCTCGAACGACACGACACAACGTTGTGTGTGAATGATATGCCGTTCAATTGGCGGGGAGGCTATTTCTCCCAAGCAGGCATGGACACGTTGTATCTGAAGTGTATGGCAGGGACAGACAGCATCGTGGTGCTGGCCGTTTCGGTGCGGCAGCATCCGGTGGTGCAGCTGTCGGCGGAGCCTTACTGTGAGGATGACGGCTACTACCTGGTCGCACTTTCAGACACCCTTGTCTACCGCTGGACGGCGCAGCCTTCCGATTTGCAATTGCCTATGGGCGTGGTGGCAGGTGCCCAGTACCCCGATGGGTTGCGTCTGGCACCTATGGCGGCAACAGTTTATTACATCACTACCGACTACATCAATGCGCCCCAATGCCCTGTGGCTGACACATTGGTGTTGGAGCCCATCCCTGTTGTCGATACCCGTCTTCAAGTCTCGCCCTCGTGGCTGTGGGGCGATAATTCTGAATTTGTTGCCACCGACTTGGGCGACACGTCGTTGAGCCGTGAGTGGTACGTCAACGGCGCATTGCAAGGGGAAGACGGTATTGTGCTGAGATATGCTCCCGGATTGGGGGCCGACAGTGTGGTGGTAATGCTCGTCAATTATAGCACACTATGCTCCGACACGGCATACGCCACAGTGGCGGTGAGCCGACAGGAACTGTGGTTCCCCAACATCTTCACCCCCGATGAGGCGACGAACAACCTGTTCCGCGGCTATGGTGTGAACATTGTCCAATATGACTTGAAGCTATTCACCAAATGGGGCGACCTCATATTCCGCACCCACAACCTGGAGGATGGCTGGGACGGCACCCACAACGGCATTCGCAGCCCAGTGAGCGCCTATGTCTACCGCTGCGACTACAGAACTTTCGACGGGGAACCAAAAACCGTAATCGGCACGGTGACGCTCCTGCGCTAGCCGCAGCCCGCAACTTCCGACCTTTCCCTGCCGAGCCTCTCTCGCGGTGGCTTCGCCCTGCTTTCATCTCTCCTTTTAACCTTTTATCGACCATATCTTGTCGTCCAATTACATTTGTTTTATTATTCATAAAAAAAGTCAGATATGAACATAAACGAAATAGAAACGAACTGGAAATGAATATCATGAGCTGCGGCGAGTTGTGACTGGAGCCTTTGCTGTTGCGTTTCGAAGGGCGTTTTGGAGGAGGGTCAATGATCGGAGACAAGAATTTTTACGCAGCTTGGTTTTGATAATCAGCATATTGGTTGGTCTGGACAAAAAGTTAACATTTTTCTTTGCAAGATTTCGGCATGTTGAACGTTATATTAATAAAAAGGCTTGGATTATGAAGATTAAATACTACAAATTGAGACATTGGCTGCTGGCGACGGCGGCGGGATTGTTGGGACTGAATGTGGGGTGTGAGCGTGTTATCCAGTGTGAGTACGGTTGTCCCGAGGCTGACTATGAGGTGAAAGGGCGTGTGACAACGATGGATGACGTGCCTATCGAAGGTATTGAGGTGTCGTTAAGCAGGTTCAATGCCGATACTACTGATGCCGACGGACACTATTACCTTAGTTATGGCAATTTCCCTTACGAACATGACACGGCGAATGTCACATTCTCCGACATCGACGGCGAGGCCAACGGCCATTATACTGACACGACGGTGCAGGTGGTGTTCCACCGCTCTGACCTGCGTGGCGGTGACGGGCATTGGTATGAAGGCCGTGCTACCAAGGAGGTAGATGTGAAGCTGCGGGAGGTGGAGTGATTGCCTGAACGCTCGAATGGGTTCGGTCAATCCAATCAAACATTATTCAGACGTTATGAGTGTTCTTAACATGGTCCAGTAGTTCAAGTTAAATTGTTTGATAGACATATGTGTTCTATAGGATAATTCATGATTGCGTCACGTATTATACAGCAAGCAATGCCTTTGTAGTACGTGGCGCATTTATAATATTTATAAAACTAAGTGGTAGTTAATTATGCGAAAAGTATTTTTATGTGCTATAGTGTTCCTTATCCAGTTTCAGGAAGGAATGACGCAGACTTTCTCCGACTCGTTGATGGACAGCCGGGTTCGGCAACATTTTGACGGACTGAAGTCGTGGGCATTTGATATTGCGATAGACCAGTATATATGTCCGGAGAAAAGGACGAATGAGGGCCCTCGATGGCATGTGGATGTGGGAAGCAACGCAGTGGACATTCATGGGGAGGAGCTAGCTCTGCGTATCGCTCCAGACTCGCTCTGGCTGGTGGAAGACGGTTATGGGAATTTCACCGTGGGACCAAAGGTTTACGACACGAGCTTGTATTCGGAAGATATATATTCCATCATAAAGGCCAATAGGCTTTGGGGTGTAGATCTCTATGCTGGCTACATGCTGAGGATGAACGCATGGAATGCCGCTAGTGCTAAGGTGCTGCATGACACGGTTGTTGATGGAATGACGTGCAGAGTGTTGGAAGAGGTGTTACAGATTAGTTGGCTGTATAATAAGAAGACGGACAGTTACGACATCCCCATCTATGATACGGTGTGGGCTTATGTGGACACGTCTTCGTTATGGGTGGTACGTGTGGAGAAGCGGAACAATGTATTCCCCTTCTCGAAACTTATTTTTCGGTTTACGAATATTCGCGTTGGAGGTGTTGTAATGGATGACGAACGGTTCGATTTTTCTAATCCTCGTTATGCTGGTTACCAGTTTTATGCATTCCCTGAGAGGTATCCAAGTTCGGTTATTGAGCTTGTTGGTGACAATGAAAGTCTCAACGACACCGTTCTCGGATATCCTCTTGTGAATCCATCGGGTGACACCTTGTATTTGAGGGATACGACAGGGTGGAAATTGATTTATTTTTGGAGATATGGTTGCAGACCTTGTGCACAATTCTTTCAATTCATGCAGAAGGAACGGGTTCAGAAAGGAGCAACCACGTTGGGGAAAGCGGGCGTTTCTGTTTTCTGTATCAACAACACCACAGGAAATACGCCCCTTTTTCAAGAATATGTTGAAGAATTCGGACTTAAAGAATGTGCGTATGCAGCTCACGACATGAACTGCCTTAAAATAGAAGTCTATCCCACATATTATTTCTATGCTCCCAATGGAGAGCTGGTCTCTTCGGGGCAGAAATTAGATGTATCAAAACTACTTAAAGATAAAAGGAGATATGAGAGGAGGCATAAATTGAAATGAAGTATCCAATAGTATTGTTTTTGATGATTACGGGCTCGATAATGGTAATGGCTGGAGGTGAGGCGAAAATCGTTTTTAAGAAGACAGATTATGATTTAGGAACCATTGAAAGAGGAAAGCCAGCAGTCTGCCAATTCATTTTTACAAATGTAGGAGACAAGCCCTTGAAAATAGAAAGGACAGCAACGTCATGTGGGTGTTTGTCAATATACCATTCTTCTGGTTATGTTGAATCAGGAGAGTCTGGAATGATAACGGTGAAATATAATTCGAACAAAATAGGTAGGATAGGAAAGATAATTATTGTGGTATCTAATTCTAACGGTTATGAGAAAACCATTTTACGGATAAAGGGAAATATTGTACCCGGTAGAGACTCAAAAATAAAACGGTTCCTAAGAAAGCTGTTCTTTGCAAAACGATAGGGCCGGCTTGTTATAAAATAGTTAGGGTGCAGAATATGGCAAAAGGCATCACTAAAATAACTATTGATTTGTTAAACCAGAGGCAGTCATGATTTACCAACGCCCCGATGGATTATAAAAGAGCCCTGCACAAACGTGTGCCGTTGTGTGGGCTGGAACTTGAGGGCATGGCGGTGGGGCGGAAGTCTGTTTCGACTGTTGCAGGGAGAAACACTTCCCCCCGCCCGCAGGTCCCAAGGCATAGGAAGACCTGATGCTATAGTTATAACGCAGAAAGGGCGATCCTACTGTGCGGGCGAAAGTGTATCTATAAGTTTCCCGCCCAAGGGGCGGAGAAAACATATTACTTAAGGACGACTATATCGTAAAGGTTGTTCATTGCGGTCTTTAAGACACATAATCTATCTGTCTTTCTGTCCCCACATTTGTGTTGTGGGGTTAATAGGATGATGTGTCTCCGACACATTATTGCTACACCTTATTTTAAATTGTTACTTGCACCCGATGAAAAACAGAATAGGAGCGACAGAACAAACGCGTCAAAATCGGATGTTGCATGTGCCGTGGGAATGCGCTCTCAAATCATTGTCGCTTGCTGGGTTGATAGTGCTTGATTCTGGCGCGCCGATGTACCATTGCTGGCAGAGGATGCCTCAAAAGTCCGAAGGACTGAGCGCTTACAGGCGGGGTGTACCTCCCCCCCATACTGAAGGATAGCCAAACAAAGACCTGAAGGAGCGACGGATATTCGTCACCATGCATTGTGTCACCCCCTTCGGGGTTCTGTTTTATTAATACCGTTTGGCTCTAGTTTAATAAAGGACTGATTTTTCAACAGCCTCGAAGAGGCTGAATCTCAATAACCCCACACAAGGAACGCAGTGTGGGGTCTACGAAACCCCTACTACCCAGCGTCCCGAAGATGAAGAAGAGCCTGTGGCTCTTCGATAACGTAGTAAAACGAAGTGGAGAAAAAAACGACAATGAGAAAGATTGGCAAAAATTAGTCATACTTTATACTAGAGCGTACCGTTTACACAGGGGTAGCACCCCTGTCTGTTGTATGACATCCCCGTCGGGGACTATTAAGGCACCCTCTATTAAGATTGAGTGCCTCTGGCATTCCGAGTGAAGTTTGATGCGTTTGCCCTGATAGGAGCGTTATTTCTTTTTATCTGATTATCTGAATCGCTTTTTTTTCGTATCTTTGCAATTCGGTCGCTTTGTGCCTTGTGTGGTGCAAGGAGTTGTGTATATGTGTGTTACTAAATAATATTTATATATAATAATGAGCTATAAGGAATACAAACAGCTTAACATGACCCAGATTGGCGAGGATATTCGCAAATTTTGGGAGGAGAATGAGATTTTTGAGAAGGGGCAGAAACTTGCCGAGGGGCATCCCTCATACGTCTTCTACGACGGTCCCCCATCGGCCAACGGCAAGCCTGGCATCCATCATGTGATGGCACGTACAATCAAGGACGTGTTCTGCCGCTACAAGGCTCAGAAGGGCTACTTTGTGGAACGTAAGGCCGGATGGGATACCCACGGTCTGCCGGTGGAGTTGGGTGTGGAGAAGAAACTGGGCATCACCAAAGAGGACATCGGCAAGAAGATTTCGGTGGACGAGTACAACAAGGCCTGCCGCACCGAGGTACTGCAGTATAAGGACCTTTGGGACGAGCTGACCAGGCAGATGGGCTACTGGGTGGATTTGGAACACCCTTATATCACCTTTGAGAATGAGTATATCGAGACGCTGTGGTTCCTTCTGAAGATGCTTTATGACAAGGGGCTGCTGTATAAAGGCTACACCATCCAGCCTTACAGCCCCGCCGCCGGTACAGGCCTGTCGAGCCACGAGCTGAACCTTCCGGGCTGCTATCGCGATGTGAAGGACACCACTTGTGTGGCGATGTTCAAGATTAAGTCTGACCTGTCGGGCTTGTTCCCAGGGTCAGACCTCCCCACCTATGCCATAGCGTGGACGACCACGCCGTGGACCCTGCCGTCGAACACAGCCCTCTGCGTCGGACCCACGATTGACTATGTGCTGTTGGAGACCACGCATCCTTATACGCAGGAGCCCTGCCGTGTCATCATGGCGAAGGCCTTGGTGGGCAGCTTCTTTACCGAAGGGGAGCCTGACGAGAAGTCGAAGCTCCTTCATGCCACGGTGCTGTGCGAGTGCAAAGGCACTGCCTTGGAGGGTATCGCATATGAGCAGTTGATTCCTTGGGTGAAACCCACGATGGTGAACGCTGCCGAGCAGACCCACCGCACCGCCACGGAGGGCGAGGCGTTCCGCATCATCCTGGGCGACTATGTCACTACCGAGGACGGTACTGGCATCGTGCATATCGCCCCCACTTTTGGTGCCGACGACGCCCGTGTGGCCAAGAAGGCGGGTATTGGCGACCTTCTGATGTACGACCGTGACGGCAAACAGATGCCCATGGTGGACAAGCAGGGCCGTTTCGCCCGATTGGAAGACCTTGACTCCGAATGGGTGAAGGGGAATGTGGACGTGGACGCCTATGCACAGTATGCGGGCAAGTTTGTGAAGAATGCCTACGATGTCACCAAGAGCGAGAAGGACATGAGTCTTGATGTGGAGCTGGTCATCATGCTCAAGGAACAAGGCAAACTGTTCAAGAGCGAGAAGCATACCCACAGTTATCCCCATTGCTGGCGTACCGACAAGCCGGTGCTTTACTACCCACTGGACAGCTGGTTTATCCGCACCACCGCCCTGCGTGACCGCATGATTGAGTTGAACAAGATCATCAACTGGAAGCCCGAAGCCACCGGCACTGGCCGCTTTGGCAACTGGCTGGGGAACATCGTGGACTGGAACCTGAGCCGTAGCCGCTATTGGGGCACCCCGCTGCCCATCTGGCGCACCGAGGACGGCAAGGAGGAAATCTGCATTGGCAGCGTAAAGCAGTTGAGCGAGGAAATCGAGAAGTCGGTGGCAGCCGGTTTTATGAAGGAGAACCCCTACAAAGGCGGCTACAAGGACTTCGACCTCCACCGCCCCTATATCGACGGAGTGGTGCTGGTGTCGCCCAGCGGCAAGAAGATGATGCGCGAGCCAGACCTGATAGATGTGTGGTTCGACAGCGGTGCCATGCCTTACGCCCAGATTCACTATATGGGCGAGGAATTGACCGCCGACCAGTTCCCGGCCGACTTTATCGCCGAGGGCGTGGACCAGACACGAGGCTGGTTTTATACGCTTCATGCCATCGCCACCATGTGTTTCGACAATGTGGCCTTCAAGAACGTCATCAGCAACGGCCTGGTGCTCGACAAGAACGGCAACAAGATGTCCAAGCGTCTGGGCAATGCCGTCGACCCCTTTGAGACATTGAAACAGCAAGGGCCTGATGCCACCCGCTGGTATATGATAACCAACAGCCAGCCGTGGGACAACCTGAAGTTCGATGTGGAAGGGGTGGACGAGGTGCGCCGCAAGCTCTTCGGCACGCTGTACAACACTTATAGCTTCTTCGCCCTCTATGCCAACATTGACGGTTTCGAATACAAGGAGGCCGACCTGCCCATCGCCGAGCGTCCTGAGATTGACCGCTGGATATTGAGCGAGCTGAACACCCTGGTGAAGAAGGTGGATGAGGCTCTGAGCGACTACGAGCCTACCCGTGCGGGCCGCGCCATCTCGCAGTTTGTGGATGCCAACCTGAGCAACTGGTATGTGCGCCTCTGCCGCCGCCGTTTTTGGAAGGGAGAGATGACCGCCGACAAGGTCTCCGCCTACCAGACCCTCTACACCTGCCTGGAGACTTTGGCACGCCTGATGTCACCCATCGCCCCCTTCTTCAGCGAGCGTATGTTCCTCGACCTCAACAATGTCACCCACCGCATCGACGCCGCTTCGGTGCATCATGTCGCCTTCCCCGAGGTGCATGAGGAGATGATTGACAAGGAACTGGAAGAGCGTATGCAGCTCGCCCAGCAGATATGCTCCATGGGGCTTTCGCTCCGCAAGAAGAGCAACTTGCGTGTGCGTCAGCCTCTTTCGAAGATTATGCTGCCTGTTCAGGACGACCGTTTCCGCCAGCAGGTGGAGCGGGTGAAGCACCTTATCTGCTCCGAACTGAACATCAAAGAAATCGAGTTTATAGCCCCCGACAACGACCTGCTGGTCAAGCGCATCAAGCCTAACTTCAAGACCCTGGGCCCCCGCTACGGCAAGATTATGAAGGCCATCAGCAACGAGATACAGGCATTCTCGCAGCAGCAGATTACCGCACTTGAGGCAGCAGGCAAATGCGACCTCTCCATCGAAGGCCAGCCTGTTGAAATATTGCTCACCGATGTGGAAATTGCCACGCAGGACATCCCCGGCTGGGTGGTGGCCAACGAGGGCAGCCTCACCGTGGCCCTCGACATCACCGTCACCGACGAACTTAAGGCCGAAGGCATTGCCCGCGAGCTGGTGAACCGCATACAGAACATCCGTAAGGAGGGCTTCGAGGTGACCGACCGCATCAAGGTGGACCTCCTCCACGGCGAGTGGGACGAGGCGGTTCTTGCCCATAAGGACTATATCTGCAACGAGATTCTTTGCACCGAGATGAACCTGACGGACAGCATCGCCGACGCTGCCCAACAGACTATTGAGATAATCGAAGGCAAGCCTACACAAATATGGGTGAGGAAATCATAAGCAGGATAAAGACCCTGGCAGCAGCCAACGCCCCCACCGTTGTGGAATGGCGGCGTTGGCTGCACCGCCACCCCGAGCTGAGCCAGCAGGAGCACGGCACCATGGCGTATGTGGCTGAACGGCTGCGCGACATGGGGCTGGAACCCAAGACCGGCATTGGCAAGACAGGTGTCATGGCCATGATACGTGGCGGAAAAGACCCCGAGGGTTATTGCGTGGCCCTGCGTGCCGACTACGACGCGCTGCCTCTGACCGAAGCCACGGGTCTGCCCTTTGCCTCGGAAAACCCCGGCGTGATGCACGCCTGCGGACACGACATGCACACTAGCTCGCTGCTGGGTGCCGCCCAGATTTTGTGCGCCATCCGCGAAGAGCTGAACGGCAGCGTCATGCTTATCTTCGAGCCGTCGGAAGAGATGTACCCCGGCGGTGCACGCATGATGATGGACGACGGTCTCTTCGACGAGGTGATGCCCAACGAGATTTACTCGTTCCACTGTCTGCCCGAGATGGAGGTGGGCCGTATCGGCATGCGCAAAGGCCGCTATATGGCCTCCACCGACGAACTCTATTGGACAGTGAAGGGTAGGGGAGGGCATGGCGCCACGCCCCACCTGAGCGTCGACCCCATCCTGATAGCGTCGCACATCGTGGTGGCGTTGCAGCAGTTGGTCAGCCGCAATGCGGCCCCGATGATGCCTACGGTGCTCAGCTTCGGCAAGATAATTGGAGAGGGACGCACCAACATCATCCCCGACGAGGTGAAGATGGAAGGTATTATCCGCACCTTCGACCCCCAATGGCGGCTGGAATGCCACGAGAAGATTCGCAAGATGAGCTGCGGCATAGCTGAGAGCATGGGGGGCGAATGCGACCTCTTCATCGACTATGGCTACCCACCTGTCATCAACGACGATGACTGCACCCAGCAGGTGCACGACAACGGCGTCGCCTTCCTGGGTGCCGAGAATGTGGACTGGATAGACCTGCGCATGACGGCGGAGGACTTCGCCTTTTTCGCACAAAAGATACCCGCCTGCTATTTCCGCGTAGGCATCCATGTGCCCGACACCCCCTTCTGCAACCTCCACCGTCCCAACCTATTGGTCGACGAGCGCTCGATGCAGGTGGCCAGCGGATTCGAGGCATACAACGCCTATATGGCATTGCAAAACCGAATCAAACAGTAGGGTTCCCGTGTACGCCCAGCCCCATGTACCCGTACGGGCATACCCCCGTGTACACTCCACCCCAAATAGTGAAAATGACAGAAACAATAGATACAACACAAGAACTCGGCACCAGGAATATGGGTGCGCTGCTGTGGAAGTATGCCCTTCCCGCAGTGGTAACGCAGATTATAGCAACCGTCTATAATCTGGTCGACAGCATATTCTTAGGTCATGCCGAAAATGGTGCGCTGATACTTGCCGCACTGGCCATCACACTGCCTATCATGAACATCATCCATGCCTTTGGCTCGCTGGTGGGAGCCGGTGCCGGTGCCCGCATGAGCATCGTGCTGGGCAGGAAGGATGTCCGTTGGGCAGAGAAGATTCTTGGCAACAGCATGTGGCTCACTTTCTTCTTCGGCATACTCTTTGTCTCGGCAGGCTACCTTTTCATGGACCCGATACTGGCGATGTTTGGTGCATCGGAAATCACCATGCGGCTGGCGCATGAGTATATGTCTATCGTGCTGCCCGGTATGTTCCTCACTACCATGACATTCAACCTTTCGGGACTTATCCGCGCATCGGGTTATGCCACCAAGTCGATGTGGATTCAGGTTAGCGGTGCCGTGATGAACATCATCCTCGATGCCATCTTCATCGTCGGATTGGGTTGGGGTATTAAGGGCGGAGCGTGGGCCACCACCATCTCCATGGCTTTCTCTGCCACTCTGGCGGTGATGCACTTCGTCTCGCCTAAGTCGTTCATCCACTATAAGCGTCACTGCTGGGAGCCTAAGATGTATATCGTCAAGAACATCCTTGCCATCGGCATCAGTCCTTTCTCTATGAATGTGGCATCGTGTGCCGTGGTGGCGTTGCTCAACACCCAGCTTATCCGCTTCGGAGGAGACTATGCGGTGAGTGCCTATGGCGTGGTCAACCGCATAGCCTTCCTCGTATTCATGGTGCTGATGGGCATCTGCCAGGGCATGCAGCCCATAGCAGGCTACAACTATGGTGCAGGTCTTAACCACAGGCTGAAAGAGATTTACCTGCTCTCGCTCAAATGGAATGTGGGCACTGGCATATTGGGCATGCTGCTTGCCCTCTTTGTGCCTCGCACCATGGTGATGATGATGACCAGCGAGGAGGAGCTCATCTCTATCGCCATCCCCGCCATGCGTTTTCTGTTGGTTATGGCGCCCCTCATCGGTTTCACCGTCACCAACTCCCAGTTCTTCCAGTCTATCGACAAGCCTTGGATAGCCATCGTCACCAGTCTCTCGCGACAGGTCATTTTCTTGATACCGTTGATGTACATCGTACCCGCCTTCATGGTGAGGCATGGGTGGAGCGGGCTGACGGGCGTGTGGCTGAGCATGACTATCAGCGACGTGTGCGGAGCCCTGCTTTCGGGCATCCTGCTCTATACCCAGCTCAAGGTCTTCCGTCCAGGCTATGTGCCGCCTCACCGCAAGCCTCGAAAAGAACGTGGTCCCAAATCAAACTAAAATATTATGAAAAAACTAGTTTCCTTAATTGCCTTAGTCCTTAGTGTCACCATGTTGATGGCACAAGGTGAAAGTAAACGTGTGCTGTTCATCGGCAACAGCTACACTGAAGTAAATAACCTCCCCCAGCTGGTGCAGCGGGTGGCCGAAAGTGCCGGCGATGTCGTAGAGTATCAGAGCAACACTCCCGGCGGCTGCACCTTCCAGCAGCATTGTAACAATCTCTCAATGGATTTAATCCGGCAAGGCGGCTGGGACGTGGTGGTGCTACAGGAGCAGAGCCAACGGCCCTCGTTCCCCCAGTCGCAGGTTGAAGTCGAGGTGTTTCCCTATGCCCAGCAGTTGGTGGAAGCTGTTTATAACAACAACCCCGAAGGCGAAGCCATGTTCTACATGACATGGGGAAGGAAGTACGGCGACCAGCAGAATGCCCCCTATTTCCCAGTACTCGGCACTTACGAAGGAATGGACAGTATGCTCTATGAGCGTTACATGTATATGGCTCGCCAATACGATGCCTCGGTATGCCCTGTGGGGCGTGTATGGCGCTACCTGCGTACCAACTACCCGGAGATTGAACTCTACCAATCCGATGGGAGCCATCCCTCGCTGGCTGGCAGCTATGCAGCCGCCTGCGCTTTCTACACCCTGATTTTCCATCGCAGTCCGCAGTATATCACCTACCAACCCGAAATCGATGCCGCCCAAGCCCTCACCATCCGCGAGGCGGTGCAAAGTGTGGTCTTCGACACCCTCTCATTTTGGCTTCGCCAGACGACAGACACCGTTCATCCCGACACCACCCAGGTGGACACTACCCAGATGGACACCACACAAGTGGACACCACACAGATTGACACCACCCAGGTGGGTATCGGACGTGTGTCGGGGCATGAGGCCGGTTTCCGCGTCTATCCGAACCCTGCCACCGACCAAGTGACAGTGCATTTCCCTCTCTTGGCAGAGGCCTGCGAGGTGACGCTCTCCGACATGAAAGGCCGCAAACTTCGTGCTGTGACCTTGTCAGGCTCTCAAAACACCCTGTCGTTGTCTGACTTGCCCAAAGGGGTATATCTGCTGACCGTCATTTCGCCGACCAATCACTTCTCAACGCGCATCCTTAAACAATAAGATATGAAAAGAATCTTCCTTTACTCATTATTGCTCTTAGCTTCCTTATCATTGGAGGCGCAGTCGCAAGAGACAAACTCAGGCTTGCAGCGGCCCAAGGTGGGTGTCGCCCTCAGTGGCGGCGGTGCCAAGGGTGCGGCGCATATCGGTGTGCTCAAGTACATGGAGGAGATAGGCATCCCCGTCGATTATGTCACCGGCACCAGCATGGGCTCTATCATCGGCGGTCTGTATTCTTTGGGCTATTCGCCTGACGAGATGGCCAAACTCATTGCCGCCATGGATTGGGGGCTGTATATGAGCAACAGCGTCAACCGTAAGTATCAATCGGCCGAGCGACGTGAGCGCAACAGCCAGTTTCTCTTCTCAGTCCCCTTCGGCACTGGCGAGTTTCAAGAGAAGTCGGGTCGCCTGCTTTCCACTCTGCCCCGTGGCTTCATCAATGGTGCCAGCCTCATCAACCTCTTTAGCATGCTCAGCATCGGATATAACGACTCGGTCGACTTCAACAAGCTCCCCAGGCCCTTCGCCTGTGTCTGCACAGACATACTTAATGGCGACTCGGTAGTGCTGCATAGTGGTGTCTTCTCCAAGGCCATCCGTGCTAGTATGGCCATCCCCGGTGTCTTTTCGCCCGTCGAGTGGGACGGTCATCTGCTGGCTGACGGCGGTTTGGTCAACAATTTCCCGGTAGATGTATGCCTCCAGATGGGTGCCGACTTGGTCATCGGTGTCGAGCTCGCCGACGATTTGGCCGACGACCCCAGCCAGCTGCGCTCCCTCCCCCAGCAGATGAGCCAGTATCTGTCTATTGCTGTGAGAGGCAACCGCAATGAGAACCGCAAGCTGTGCGACCTCTACCTCCATCCCGATGTGACGGGGTATAACATGATGAGCTTCAGCTCTAGTGCCATCGACACCATGGTCAGGCGTGGCTACAATTGCGCCAAGGCACATCGCGACGAGTTCTTGAAACTCAAACAGCGGCTCGATAGCTCCGGCACTATACAATACCGGCTCCAAGCCCCCCGCGCCAAGTACTTCACCGAGACAGACACCTTCGTACTGGCCGAAGTGGTGTACAAAGGTGCCACGCAGGACGAGCAGCGGTGGCTGAACAAGAAGGACGCCCTCGAGGTGGGCATGCCCATCACCATGGGCGACATCGAGCGCGCCATCGGTGTGCTGAACGGCACAGGGGCCTATTCCACCATCACATACAACCTCTACGAGACAGACGAAGAGATGTGGGTCTCCAACCATGTCTATACCGATGCCTTGGGACGTGAGACCTACAGGTTGGTCATCAACCTCGAACCCGCCGAGCCCCATCTTCTCTCGGTCGGCTTTCGATATGACTCCGAAGAGAGTTCGTCCTTGCTCTTCCATTTGGGGTGGAACGAGCAGCGTCTTTCTGGTTTCAAGCTGCGCACCGACGTCGACTTGAACTATAACTTCCGCTTTGGCGCAAGGGCCTCGTGGTGTGGCTTGGGCTTGGGCGACATCAGCCTCGCCTACAGGTATCACAACAGCAGTATGAATATCAACTACTACGACTCCATATCGCTGACCGGCCGCCTCATCGACCACCACAACATCAGCCTTTTCATCTCCGAGTTCCACCTGTTTGACTTTAGCTTCGCCTTCGGTATCGACGAGGACTTCTACTCCAACCGCGCCAGCTTCACCCTCAGCAATATGCTCTATAACGGCATCTTCCATTTCGACCGCACCGAGAACTTCTTCGGTGTCTTCTTCAATGGCCGTTTCGACAATCTGGACAATGCCTACTTTGCCACCAAGGGTGTCTATTCCACCCTCTCCTCCAGCTGGCGCAAGAACAACCAGCACCTTTTCCGTGAAATCGACTCCGGCTTTGTCGACATCAATTTCGACTTCCAGTCATATCTCTCACCCACGCCACGCTTCACCATCATCCCGCAAACCCATGTCCGCATGGTCTTGGGGCAGAACTCAGGTTGGTACGACAATGTGGTGGGTGGGACCCTCTCAGGTCGCTACCTTGACCACCAGATGGCTTTCATCGGCCTCAGCAACCCCCTCCATGTGGGCGACATGGCCGGCATCCTCCGTCTCGACCTCCGCTACCAGTTCGCCAGCAAGCTGTACCTCTATCTCATGAGCAACTACTTGGTTTCCTTCGACAAGATGGATCCCTTCTATTCTCTTGAAACCACTTTCGGCACCGCCCTCCGCGTTGCCTACGACTCCCCCTTGGGTCCCGTCTCCCTCGACCTCCACTGGAACAACTTCTCCCACCGTCTGGGCGCATATATTAATATCGGATACGTTTTCTAAATCACATGGTTGATACGATAATACCCAACACCTTTGGCATCAAGGCCACTGCCGACCGCTACCTCGTGGTCAGCCAGCTACAGCAGCTGCGCGATGCCCTCGCCACGGTCAGGGCCTCAGCCTCCCCCTTCCTTGTCGTCGGTGCGGGCAGCAATATGGTCTTCACCGACCATTTCCACGGCACCATCCTTCATCTGGATAATAAAGGGGTTAGCCTCGTTCCCCCTTCTGACGCTGACACTCTCTATGTTGAGGCAGCGGCGGGCGAAGTGTGGGACGACTTTGTCCGCTATTGTGTCAGCCAGGGCTGGCACGGTGCCGAGAACCTCGTTGCCATTCCCGGCACCGTGGGGGCAGCCCCCGTTCAAAATGTCGGAGCCTACGGCATCGAAGCCAAGGACATCATCCACAGCGTCCGTGCTATCGAGGTGTCCACGGGCCAAGAACGCATCTTCTCCAACGAGGAATGCCGCTTCGGTTATCGCAACAGCATCTTCAAAGGCGAGCTCGTTGGACAATATGTCGTCTGGTCGGTCACATTCTGCCTCCATAAGGCTTTCCATCCCGACTTGCAATACCGAGCCGTCGTCGACGAGTTGGCCGCCTTGGGTATCAGCAACCCCTTGCCCCAGCAGCTCATCGACGTCATCGCCGATATACGTTGGCGCAAACTCCCACGTCCCGAACATACAGGTAGTGCCGGCTCGTTCTTCAAAAACCCCATCGTCCCCGCCAGTCAGTATCAGCAGCTCAAGGCCATCTACCCCGACATGGTCGTCTATCCCGCACCTGCGGGCGGCTACAAACTCGCTGCTGGTTGGCTTATCGAGCATGCCGGTTGGAAGGGTCGCAACCTGGGACGCTGCGGCGTATATGAACATCAGGCCCTCGTACTGGTCAACCGTGGCGGATGCACAGGGAGCGAAGTGGTGGCCCTGGCCGACGCCATCACCGCCGATGTCAAGGCCAAGTACGGCGTCACATTGGAAAAAGAAGCCATCATCATTTGAGGTAAGAAGGGCGGATGCCCCAATAAACAACGAAACAACATAACAACGCAATGAATAAACCCGAACAATTCTGGTCATGGTTCCTCAACCACAGCGAGCAGCTGACCATGATGAACGACATCCCCGAGGACGAATGCAAAAAGCTCCTCGCCGAAATGCAGCAACAGTTGGACCTCTACTGTCCTGGCCTCACCTTCGAGATTGGTGAGCCCACCGCCCAAGGACGCACCATGACCATCAGTGCCGAAGGCGACTTCGACCTTTTCCGCTATGTGGTCGAGCTCACCGACAACGCTCCTGACGTCGACTGGTGGGAGTTCGTCCCCTTCAAGCAGCCCCAAGGCAAGGCTTTGAAGGTCTTCTTCGACAAATACCGCTTCGAAACCGCCAAGATGGCCTTCCAGCAGCTTCAAAACGATGAGGAACCTGATATCATCGGCCTCCGCATTGCCGTGCCTGACCTGCCCCACGACTACAAACCCAGCAACGATGCCAATGCTGACGACGACCTCCTCGTAGGCGTCTATGTCACCATCGAAGCACTCATCGGCGAATTCGACTGCACTACCCTCGTCGGCTATGTCGACCTCTGCCCCATGCCCAAAGAGCCTTTCAAAGAGGGCTTTCGGCCCCTCGACGACCTTCCCGAGTTTGTCGATTGGTTCAAAAGTAGTCGCGAGAAGTAGTTTTTTCTTACGTATATAAAAAAAAGTTCGTATCTTTGCATCCGAATATTAACTAATCGTTCTTCAATAGTACTATTATAATGAGCAAAGTAGACGTTCTTCTAGGACTCCAGTGGGGAGACGAGGGGAAAGGCAAAATCGTTGATGTGCTAACCCCCGACTACGATGTGATTGCACGCTTCCAAGGCGGTCCTAATGCCGGGCATACCATCGAGTTCAACGGCATCAAGCATGTCCTCCATATTATCCCTTCGGGCATCTTCCACGAAGACAAAATCAATGTCATAGGCAACGGCGTTCTTATCGAACCCCGCATTTTCCAGCAGGAAATCGGCGAACTCTCGACCAAAGGTGTCGATGCCACCAAAAACCTTTTCATCTCCAAGAAGGCACACCTCATCCTCCCCTCCCATCGCTTGCTCGACGCAGCCAACGAGAAGGCCAAGGGCAATGCCAAAATCGGTTCTACCCTCAAGGGCATTGGCCCCGCCTATACCGATAAGATTGCCCGCACGGGCTTGCGCGTGGGCGACATCAAAGAATTCGACTTCCGTGAGAAGTACGAGCTCCTCAAGGTTCAACATCTCCAGATGGCCCGTACCCTCAATTTCGATATCGACTCGTTCCGCATCGATAAGATGACCCTCAGCGAGTATGAGCAGGTGTGGCTCGAATCGCTTGACACCCTCAAACGCTTCCAGCTCATCAATAGTGAATACTTCATCAACCGCTGCATCACAGAAGGCAAGCGTGTGCTGGCCGAAGGTGCCCAAGGCTCGATGCTTGACATCGACTTTGGCTCCTATCCCTTTGTCACATCCTCCAGCACCATCACTGCTGGTGTCTGCTCCGGCTTGGGCGTGGCCCCCTCACGCATCGGTCGCGTCATGGGCATCACCAAGGCCTATTGCACCCGCGTCGGCTCTGGTCCTTTCCCCACCGAACTCTTCGACGAAATCGGCAACAAACTCTGCGAAGTGGGTCATGAATATGGAGCCACCACGGGTCGCCCCCGCCGCTGCGGTTGGATTGACATCCCCGCCTTGCGCTATGCATGCATGCTCAACGGCGTCACTGACCTCTTCATCACCAAACCCGACGTGATGAACGACTTCGACGAAATCAAGATGTGTACCAGCTACGAAATCAATGGCAAGCTGACCGACGAGATACCCTTTGAGTTCAACGCAGTGGAAATCGAGCCCCAGCTCGTCGCCCACCCCGGCTGGAAGCAGTCGCTCGAAGGCATCTCCAACTACTCCGACCTCCCCTACAACCTCCGCAGCTACCTCAACGCCATTCAGGAGGCTACTGGTGTCTCCGTCAAGGCCGTCTCCATCAGCCCCGACCGCAAAGATGTGCTCTTCAAATAAAAAAAATCCTAACGACGCAATATTTTAACAATTCCCTCGTTTCTAAGGGCAAAATATTTTTAGAGATGAAAAAAGTAGTTCTTTTCCTCCTCATCGCACTCCCGTTAGTAACACTGGGTCAAACCAAAATTAAGGAAACCCAAGTGCCTAAGTCAGTGCTTATTTCGCTCGACAAGAAGTATGACTCCTACAAGGTGAAGACTTGGTATCAGTCTCCCGGACAGTATATCGCCGAGTTCGTCTACGACGGTCAGAAGGGCCGTGCCTACTTTACCCATAATGGCGACTGGCAGTACAGCTCTTTCCCCACCCGTCAGGAAGACTGCCCCACTGCGATGAACCGTTATTTCGTTGACAACTATCCCGGCTACCGCATCCGCTCCATCGACTATGTCGAGCAGATGGATGGCGACGTGTACTACCGCATGATGATTGTCAAAACTGGTGTCGGCTACAGCGACAACGAGCTCATCTTCGACCCCCGTGGCCGTCTTCAGAAGAGCAATGCTCCCGACCCCGATGCTGTCAAGCGCGAGTACTACACCCTCAATAACCCCGACGAGTCTGATGTGGCCGACGAACACCTCCGCAACCTCAAGAGCAACAAAGGCGGCAAACGCCCCGTGCCTGTCGAGGACGTACCAGAGGCTGCCGTAATCGACACCACCCCGGCTATCCTTGCCCATTTCAACAAGATATGCCCTCCCTCAAAGGTGACAGAAGGCCCCGAATGGGTCAGCCGCTTCCCCGGACAGGTTGTGGCCTACTACATCAACCGCCAAGGCGTTGAAATGGAAGAAGTCTACGATGTCGCCACCGAGTCCCACATCATGAACGGCAAGGTGCTCGACGGTAACCACTACACCGCCGCCATCGTCAAATACCTCGAGGAGAAGTTCAGCGGCGAACGCTACAAGATTGAGCGTATGATTGTCTATACTTTCGACTCCAAATGGCGTGTTGACGGCAAGAAACCCAAGCCCTACACCTATGTCGTCGTCAGCCAGAAGGTCAAAGGCCTTGGCAACAAGCTCAAATATACCCGTATGGAGTTCGATGCTTCGGGGGCATTCACCAATCTCCTCACCCAACCCCTCGACAAGAACGACATCCAATAGTCTCATATACATAAGCTAAAAGGTAAAAACCAGGAACTGAAAAGTGGCGGTTTTTACCTTTTAGTTTTTATTTTTCGCACACCTATGGACTACCCAGCTTGCATCTACGGCCCTCCCGAAATGCTCTTCAAGCGCAGGAAGGCCGCAGAAAAAGAACTCAAACGCATCGAAGTCGTCGCCGCTATCATCCTCGACGGCAGCCGGGTCCTCGCCACACAGCGCGGATACGGCAAGTGGCGTGGATGGTGGGAGTTTCCAGGTGGCAAAGTGCAGCCTGGTGAAACACACGAAGAGGCCCTCCTCCGTGAAATCAAAGAAGAGCTTGATGCCGCCATCGTGGTCGACCGCTACCACAGCACTGTCGACTACGATTACCCCGACTTCCACCTCACCATGCACTGCTACTGCTGCCACCTCTCCGACG